>NZ_RAWR01000047.1:0-48627 GCF_003986945.1 Corallococcus sp. AB018
CCCCCGCACGTCCTCCCCTGGCGCCGGCGCGGGCGCGTTCCAGAAGGGCCCCTTCACCTCCGGCAGCGCGTCCATGGCCTCCCGCTTCGGGTCGCCGCCCAGGTACGCACGCGTCCAATCATTGAGCACGGGATCCGAGGACACCCAGCGCGCCGTCCTGGCGTCCGCGTCCACCAGATACAGCAGGCCCGTGGGGCGCGGGTTTCGCGCGTCGAAGCGCTGCCCCACGGCGAGCGACACCAGTAGGCCCAGGCCCAGCAGCGCGGCCCCGCCCGAGACCCACGGAAGCCCACGGCCCGCCAACCACAGCCAGCCCGGCGCGAGTAGACAGATGCCGAGCATCAACAGGTCGGAAGGCACCGCGGCCCGCTCCAAAGGCAACACGGTGTAGAAAGTGGCCAGCACGTTCGGCAGCAACAGCAGGAGCGGCAGCGCCGCCAGCCCCCACAGCGGCACGTGCCATCGAGGGAGTGGCTCCGTCCCCCGGCCTCCCAGCCACAAGAGCAGCAGGACCATGCCCGCCAGGGGCCAGAGGAACAGCGCGCTCGCGCCCGGCAACACGATGCTCACCGCGATGCAGATCACCGCCCACGGCACGCATCCGCCCGCCGCCAGCTCCATCACCGGCGCGCGCCGGCGGAGGTACAGCCCGACGCCCATCGCCGCCATCACCCACAGCACCACCGCGAGGATGAAGCGCGAGTTGTCCTGCGTCTCCGACCGGCTGAGGGCGCGGAAGCCGGGCTGGAGGGCGCGCAGCAGCGGCCACGCGAGCCGCGCGAGGCTGCTGGCCAGGAAGCCCACGAGCAACAACACCAGCGACTCCCGCAGCATGGCCCACAGGCGCAGCTGCTTGCGCTGGCGCGCTCGGAAGATGGCGAACACGAACAGACCGCCCCAGACCACCGTCAGCGGAACGGCCCAGGACCGGGGGTAGTGGACGCGCAGTGGCCCCGCGTTGAAGAAGATGAGCTCCTCGCCCTCCGGCACGGACGCCTCGCGGGAGATGCGCCGCGTGAGCGCGAGCAGCGTGTCGCCCTGCTGTTGGAGGAGTCCGTTGGAGACGGCGTCCACGGTCTCCTTGCGTGAGTGGTAGGCCTGCGTGCCCTCCACGTTGGCGAAGTTCAGCCCCTGCCAACCGCCCTGCCGCAGCGCCGTGAAGTCCGTGGCGTTCTTCATCCGCTGATACACGGCCGTGAAGAGCGAACCGGCCCCGACGTCCGGGGCCTCCTCGCCGAGCCTGCGCACGAGCCAGCCGCCGCCCGGGGAGACCTCGAACATCAGGAGCGGCCCCGCGTTGCCGCGCGCGTCCACGTTGAGGACCACGCCCGATTCGCGGGCCCAGGGGTGCAAGGCCGCGAAGGCCGTGCTGCCCAGCAGGTGCTGCTCCTCCGCGTCCGTGAAGAGGAACAGCACGTCGCCCGCGAGCGACGGCCCCTGCTGGAGCGCCCGCGCCACCTCCAGGATGGACGCGACGGCGGCGCCGTTGTCGGACGCGCCCGGCCCCGTGGGCACGGAGTCGTAGTGGGCCACCAGCATCACGGCCGTGCCCTTCGCGCCGTCCTTCGCGCGCAGCCGGCCCACGACGTTCTCCACGTTCGCGGCGGGCCGGGGGATTCCCTGTTCGGGCGCGAAGACGGGCTCGCGTTGGATTTGTGCCTCCGCGCCCAGGTCGCGCAGGCGTGCCTGCAGGTAGTCCCGCACCGCCGCGTGCCTCGGCGTGCCGAGGGCGTGGGGTTCAGCGCCAATGAAGCGCAGGTGTTCCCGGGCGCGCTCGGCGGAGAACCGCTCCCCGGGCGCGGAGGCGGGCACCGGCTCTGGCAGGGGGCTTCCGCGCAGCACCAGGAGGATCACGCCCAGGCCGAGCACCGCGGTCACCCACCGTGCTACCGACGACGCGCGAGAGGAGGCACTCCGGTCCAGGCCCGCGGTCGGGGCGGTGTCGCTCATGTTTCAATCCTTCAAGGGCGCCCACCCGTTCGGGGGCCGCGGGGGGTTCGCGGAGTCCCCGTCGAAGGGGGTGTCCATCGCGCGGGCACTCTACGTCACCCGGAATCCGGCGGACACGCCGCCGTGGCCGGCGGAAGGCACTGCTGCGCCTCCGTGCTCAGCGCCTCCGCAGCCATGAGAACAGCGTGGCGCCGCGCCGCTCCAGGTCCTGGCCCTGAAGCGGATTCTGCGCCACCCATTCGAGGTAGCCCTCCAGGTCGCCCCGGGCCTCCTCCAGGGAACGGCAACCGGCGACCACGTCCAGCAGGGCCTGTTCCGCTCGCTCGACGTGGCTCTGGGAGGAGTCCGACAGCTCTTGCACGGTCGTGTCCTCGATCCCAAGCGCCGCCACCGGTGCAAGGGATTCCACGCGAGGCTTCGCACCGGGCGTGACGAAATGAACCCGCTCGGTGGGACCCTGGACCTCGAACTTCACCAGCCCGGTCGGGAGCGACTTCTTCCGGTACACGAAGTATTCGAGTCCGCCCCCCTTCGGAGGCCACTGCGTCGGCAACACGGGAGCAAGCTCCGCGCCCACCATGCCCTGCCCCAGCTCCTCACGCGCCTGCTCCGCGAGGGCACCGGCGGGCCTGGGTGAGGCGCACGTGTCGTCCATCGGTTTCATCGGTTGCACTCCCTTCGCCTGCTCCGGCGCCTTCTGACGCACGTCCTGCTTCTGCGTCCGCTCCGCACACCCGAGGAGCGGCAGCACCCACAGGAGCCGTGCGACGAACGATGCGAGCCTCATACGTTCTTCACGAGCTTCTTGCGCTCAGCCTCGGTCTTCTTGCGGAGGTCCTCGGTCGTGAAGCTGGAGGGATACTCCCCCGCGAAGGCCAGGAAGTCCGTGTCCTTGACCGAGGCCTTCCGCGCCTTGTTGTTGAGCGCGGTGAGCAGCTCATCGGCGGTGGGCTTCATCACGGTCTTGTCGAGGTAGGGATCCATCACGTACCCGAGCTTTGGCGAATTCTTGGTGATGGCGTCGCGAAGGTTCCACACCTTGATCTCTTCCCCCTTCTTCACGCGGGTGTTGTTCGCGGCGGTGGCAAGGGTCTGGACCACCGTCGCCACGTCCAGGTTGTAGACCACGAACGCATGGTCGATGTTCGCGTTGCCTGTGAAGACCGCATGGGAGACCTGCGCCCCAGGGGATTTGATGATGTCCGCGAGCACGGAGAATGAAACCTGGGCGTGCTCACCGCAGTGCCCGGAACCATATTGCAGCGCCAGCGCCGCGCTCTTATGGACGTTGAACCCGTAGGTGCTGCCAATCTCCCGGAGGAAGCTGACCGGCGATGACACCCATGTCGACTGGTGCAGGGTTCCAAAGAGGTCGGAGAGCAGCCGCTGGTGCCGTTCCGTCTTGAGATCCTCTCGTGCCTGGCCCCAGTGGTTCGCGGTCACCACCAGGCCATCGATGTCGTCTCGAAGATCCGTGGCCAGCACCACCGCGCTCTTGCCCTTGTGGCGGCTGACGAGGCCGGCACGGAACTGCTCTCCCCGGGCCATGTCCGTGTAGTTGACCAGGTAGGCCATCACGTTCTGTCGCCAGAGCTTGATCTCCGGCTTGCCAGAGGCCGCGTCGGTCCCCAACCGGGCGATCTTGGACCAATCCATGGCGATGAGCTTGCGCATGGCTTCCCTGCGAACGGCGTCGATGCCCGTCAGGAAGTCCAATTCGAAGGTGAGCGTGACCGCTGGCGGCTTGCCCGCGGGCCCCGGCTTCACGTCACTCTTCACCAGACGGCACGGCAGCGCCTTCAACGACTGGGTCGCCGTCTTGTAGCCGATGGTGATCTTCCCGGATGGCACGGCGTGGGTGAAGGTATCGAGGATGGCCTTTGAATCGCTCGGGTTCGCCAGGTTGTTCGAGGCGGGCCCGGTGAGGGTCATCTGCTCCAACAGCGCGTCGAAGAAGCGCGCGTAGGTGAAGGTCAGGTCGATGGTGCAGTTTGCCTTCGTCCCCGCGGCGACAAGGTCCTCGAGGCCGAGGCCCGAGGTGGGCGCGGTCGTGAAGGTGTTCAGCGTGTCATTGAAGAACCGCTGACCCTTCGCCGCCTTTCGAGTCAGCGCGAGGGTCTTCGCGCTCGTCGCGGCCGTGATGGTGAATTCGGTCACCGACTCGTTGGCGAGCGTGTACGGGAACTTCTTGAGGGTCGTGCTGATGGCGTTGGCGACGGTCTCGCCTTGCCACGTCAGGATGACCGCCGGGGACAGGTTTCCAGGGTAGTTGATGATGCCCATGACGGTCTTCCCTCCCGCTCACACCAGCGGATCCGTGTCGACAGACGCGGGGACCTCGGGGGGCCAGATTCCTTCGGTTCGGTACGTCAAATCGAACGGCTCCAGGAACGACCAGGGATCCGAAGGGTTGACCGGCTTGACCACGGTCATCTGCGTCTGGAAGGAGTCGGCCAGGACATCCACCCCCGGCGCCGGAGGCGTTGCGTCCACGAGCTGGACCACCGACACGCGGGCCTGGTCGTTGAACCTCGACCAGGGAGTCGACTTCTCGCGAGGAGTGGACTCGAGCGCGGCGAGACGGTCCAGCATCCACTGTGGCTTATCATGAGGCATCACGTGGCTCCGTCAGGCGGAAGGCGCGGATGCTCGAACCTACACGCATCGGGCAGTGCCGTGCGAGGGCCCGGAAACGCGAGGTTCCGGGCCCTTCGTCGCTTAAATCGTCTTCTTCCCCGGCAGATCGAAGCGGTCCAGGTTCATCACCTTGGTCCACGCGGCGATGAAGTCCTGCACGAAGTGCGCTTCGCCGTCGCGGGCCGCGTAGACCTCCGCCAGCGCGCGCAGCTGCGAACTCGAGCCGAAGACGAGGTCGGCGATGGTCGCCGTCCAGCGCAGGTCGCCCGTGGCGCGGTCGCGGCCTTCGAACAGGTTCGGCGTCTTCTCCGAACGCTTCCACGCGGTGCGCATGTCGAGCAGGTTCACGAAGAAGTCCGGGGTCAGCTTGCCCGGGCGCTTCGTGAACACGCCGTGCTGCGTGTGGCCGTGGTTGGCGTCCAGCGCGCGCAGGCCGCCCACCAGTGCCGTCATCTCCGGCGCGGTGAGCGTGAGCAGGCTGGCACGGTCGATGAGCGCGGCGGTGGTCGTCGCTTCGGCCCCCGGGCGGACGTAGTTGCGGAAGCCGTCCGCCGCGGGCTCGAGCACCAGGAACGACTCGACGTCGGTCTGCTCCTGGGACGCGTCCATGCGGCCCGGCGTGAAAGTCACGGCGACCTTGTGGCCGGCGTCGCGCGCGGCGGCCTCGACGGCCGCGGTGCCGCCCAGCACGATGAGGTCCGCCAGAGACACCCGCTTGCCGCCGCGCTGCGAGCCGTTGAACTTCTGCTGGATGGCTTCGAGCTTGCCGAGCACCTTCGCGAGCTCGGCGGGCTCGTTGGCCTCCCAGTCCTTCTGCGGCGCCAGGCGGATGCGCGCGCCATTCGCGCCGCCGCGCATGTCGCTGCCCCGGAACGTCGTCGCCGAAGCCCAGGCCGTCTTGACCAGCTGCTGCACCGACAGGCCGGAGCCGAGCAGCTCGGCCTTGAGCGCGTCGATGTCCGCGGCGTCGACCAACGGATGGTTGACGGCCGGAATCGGGTCCTGCCAGAGCAGGTCCTCCTTCGGCACCAGCGGGCCCAGGTAGCGCGACCTGGGACCCATGTCGCGATGGGTCAGCTTGAACCAGGCGCGGGCAAAGGCGTCCGCGAACTTCGCCGGGTGGGCCATGTAGTCGCGGGAGATGCGCTCGTAGACGGGGTCGAAGCGCAGCGCCAGGTCGGCGGTGGTCATCATGGGCGCGTGGCGCTTGCCGGCCACGTGCGCGTCCGGCACGGTGCCGTCGCCGCTCTTGCCCACGGGCTTCCACTGCTGCGCGCCGGCCGGGCTCTTGGTCAGCTCCCACTCGTAGCCGAACAGCGTCTCGAAGTAGGTCATGTCCCACTTCGTCGGCGTGGGAGTCCACGCGCCCTCCAGGCCGCTGGTGGTGGCGTGCTCGCCGACGCCGCTCTCGTAGGTGCTCTTCCAGCCCAGCCCGAGCTCCTCCACGTTCGCGCCCTCGGGTTCCGAGCCGACGTGGTGCACCGGGCCGGCGCCGTGGCACTTGCCGAAGGTGTGGCCACCGGCGACGAGCGCGACGGTCTCCTCGTCGTTCATCGCCATGCGCGCGAACGTGTCGCGGATGTCGCGGGCGGAGCCGACCGGATCCGGCTTGCCGTTCGGGCCTTCCGGATTGACGTAGATGAGGCCCATCTGCACGGCCGCCAGCGGGTGCGCGAGCTCACGCTCGCCACTGTAGCGCTCGTCGCCCAGCCAGGTGGACTCCGGGCCCCAGTCAATGGAGTGCGGCTCCCAGATGTCCTCCCGGCCGCCGCCAAAGCCAAACGTCTTGAGGCCCATGGAGTCCAGCGCCACGTTGCCCGTGAGGATCATCAGGTCGGCCCAGGACAGCTTGCGGCCGTACTTCTGCTTGATGGGCCACAGCAGGCGGCGCGCCTTGTCCAGGTTGCCATTGTCCGGCCAGCTGTTGAGGGGCGCGAAGCGCTGCTCACCGGAGCGCGCGCCGCCGCGGCCGTCGAAGATGCGGTAAGTGCCCGCCGCGTGCCACGCCATGCGGATGAAGAACGGGCCGTAGTGGCCGTAGTCCGCCGGCCACCAGTCCTGCGAGTCAGTCATCAACGCGTGCAGGTCCTTCACCACCGCGTTGAGGTCGAGCGTCTGGAACTCCGCCGCGTAGTTGAAGTCCTCGATCATCGGATCCGACAGCGAGGAGTGCTGGTGCAGCATCGCGAGGTTGAGCTGGTCCGGCCACCACTGCGTGTTCGTCCGTGCGCGACGGGGGCCGTGCGCGACGGGGCACTTCGATTCGTCGTTCATGCGGGTCTCCTGAGCGGGGGGCGCCGTGTACCGAAACCGTAGGTCGGCGTCGCGATCGCCGGATTCCGGCCCTCCGGTTGGGTTTGACGGCCGTTCGCTACCGAACCCAACTTCCGCGCCGAGCGCCTGTGGCGGACGGTTCGCTCATGGCAGCATGGCGAGGACCGGGAGACCCTGCCCATGACGGTGGACCTGCGAATCGCCTCGTACAACATCCTGGCGGATGCCTACATCAAGCCCGAGTGGTTCCCGCACACGCCCGCGGACCTGCTCCGGCCACGAAGCCGCCACGCGCTGCTGGCCCGCCGCATCGTGGGGCTGGACGCGGACATCGTCTGCCTTCAGGAGGTGGAGCCTGACAGCTTCGCCGCGCTCCAGGATGCGCTGAAGCCGCACGGATACACAGGGGTGATGGCCCAGAAGCAGCAAGACCGTCCCGAGGGCTGCGCGGTGCTCCACCGCATGGGACAGAGTCTGGGACACCGGGCCCACTACTTCAGGGACCGGCTGGAGGACGGACGCATCTCCGGGCACCTGGCGCTGGTCGTGGACTTCGACGTCGGCGGAGAGCGGCTGCGCGTGGCTTGCACGCACCTGCGCTGGGACCGGACTGACAGACCGGTGGAGCAACACCAGGGCATGCAGGAGGCCACCGAGCTGATCGACGAACTGATCCGCAAGGACCCGGAGGCCTTGTGGGTCGTGTGCGGTGACTTCAATGCCCGGCCCGGAGAGCCGCTGGTCCAGGCGTTCGAAGCGGCTGGACTGCGGGATGCCTACGCGGGGCGGCATCAGCCAACCTGCAACGCGAACGGCATCCCCAAGTCCATCGACTTCCTCTTCCATTCAACCGCGCTGCGAGCCCAACCCGACGCGTTGCCAGCGCTGGAGGAGCAAACGCCCATGCCCTCGGAGCAAGAGCCCTCCGACCACCTGCCCATCTCCGCGCGGCTGCTGCGCTGATGTGCCGCTGCAGATGGGCGCCCCCGGAAGAAGCGCCCATCCGCCGTGGAGCCTCAGTAGGCGCTGAAGCTCGCGAACTCGCCCGGGCGGAACGACCGCAGCGTGCCGAGCCAGATCTGCTGGCCGGTGCAATCCGCCGTCCGGTAGGCGATCACGTTCTCGAAGTTGCTCCACCCCACCAGGGTGCCAGCGGTGGCCGGGAACGCATGGCACTGGCCGTCGGGGACCGGGAAGTTCGCCACGGGCGTCACGAAATTGCCGCTGTAGAACGTCAGGCCCGACTCCCAGTCGGTCGCGGACTCGGCGAACGCGGCACTGGATGAGATGGCGATGCCCGCGACGGTGGCGACGGCAAGAGCAGCACGAAGAGCGGTTCTGCGCATGGCGATATCCTCCCAAGACTGGATTGTCTTTGAATCGAAGAATATCGAGAATGACTTGCAATATCGAGAAACCCGCTCACACCCACAGTAGGTCCGCTGAAGCGGATCAGCAGACATGCTTGATGCGCTACTTCAGGTTGGCGATCTCCTCCGGGGTGAGCTGCCGGTAGCCCGGCAACTTCGTGAGGTCCACGCCGGGCTTGAGGATGACGTGCTCCATCGTCCCGTACGGGTCCTGGAGGATGTCCTCGGGGCGGATGCGGACCTCGATGACGATGCGCTTCGTCGCCTGGTCGCGACCCGCCTTGAGGCCCGGCGCCTGGTTCGCGTACGTCAGCGCCGCGCTCTTGCTGTCGCTGAGCATCTGCCCGCCCTGGGCCCCCTTGTACGTGCCCTGGAGCTGTGCGCCCTCCTGGACGCGGATGCCCCGGTAGAAGACGGCTTCGTTGCCGCCGAACTTCTCGCGGAAGAGCCGCTGGATCTCCTTGGGATCCGTTACCACCCGGCCGACACCGACCTTCGCCTTGCCCGCTACGTCGCGGACCGCGTTGGACATGACGACGTCCGCCGAGTCCCGCCCCACCTGCCGCTCCAGCAGCGACAGCAGCGCTTCGACCTGCTTCGGGTCCTTGGACGCCGCCGCGGCGAGCAACGCCTCCGGGGAGCCGAAGGCCTCGCGGAGCACGGAGTCCTTCAACTTCCCCAGCGTCGCGCGCACCCGGGCATCACCTCCGGCGTCCTCCACCGAGCGCAGGTAGGCCGCGCGCAGGGCCGCACCGTCCACCTCTTCGTTGGCGTACGCGCGCATCACCTTGCGCAGGTCCGTCACGGCGGTGTCGACGCTCTTCGTGCCCTGGGTCGCGGCCTGGGACAGGCCCCGGCGCTCGACGTCCACGATGCGCCCGGCCAGCGCATCGCTCACGTCGGGCAGCGTCTTCAGCTCCTTCTCCAGCTTCCCCAGGTCCTTCGCCTTGGACATGCGGAAGGCCTTCACGGCGTCCAGGAGCGGGCCCGCGGCGGCCAGGTCGAAGCCCGTCTCCACCACGGCCATCACCACCTCGGCCATGGACGGATCATCCTTCAAGAGGCCCGCCCCGTGGGCCGCGTCCTGCGTCATGTAGTCCTGCGCCTTGCGGATCACCTGAGTGGCGCCAATGCCACCCGCCAGGATGATGGGCAGCACCGCCGCTCCACCGGGGAGCAGGCCAACGGCGAGCCCCATCGCGGACAGGCCCAGGTCGATGAGCTTCTCGTTGCGCTGGATCTCCGCGCCCCGGTCGTTGATGACCAGGTCCTGCACGGAGCCGGGCTGGATGCCCTGGAGCTGCTTGGAGGACTTCATCAGCACGTCGAAACCGTAGATGAGGCTGGGGTCCTGCTCGATGTTGCTCCGCGTCTTCTGGATGTCCTGCCGGCGCGTCGCGAGGTGCTTCTGGATGAGGGCCTGGATGCCCTCCGGACGGGCCTGCACCAACGTGCGCAGGTCCAGCTTCTCGTCGCGCAGGAGCGGGTGGTCCCGGGCGATCCGGTTCGCCTCCTCGCGCGCCTGGGCGCGGAAGGACCGTGCCTCGTTCCTGGCCTCCTCGGCCTGCCGGAGGATCTGCGGCGGTTGCAGTCGCGGCGAGTCCACGGCGCCCTGCTTCAGGGTGGCCGCCGTGGTCTCGGCCTCGACGGCCTTGGCCTCGTACTCGCGCGCCTTCGCCAGGCGCTGGTAGAGGTCCTGGGCCACGGCCGGGTCCTGGTACTTGTTCTGCAACTCGTAGAGCGAGTGGTCGGTCCGGGCCATCAGGTCCTTCGCCACCGACACGGTCTCCTTCTCGAAGGAGGTCCGGTAGTCACTCAGCAGGCCCCGGAACTCCTCGATGCTGGAGATGCCGTGCCGCTGCAGCTCCGAGGCGAGGTTGGCCCTCATCCCATCCAGCTTGTTCAGATGCTGGGTCAGCTCGTTGGAGTCCTCCGCCGCCAGGGCCGGAGGGTTGTTCGTCCGGTAGTCGTACGCCTTGAGCTCCTCGTAGAGGGCGGCGGTCCCTTCGAGCCGCTTCGAGTAGCCATCGAGCGCCTCCAACCCCTGGAGCCGCTCCGCGCGGTCGGCCCGGTAGGAGTCGATGGACTTGTCCAACGCGGCCCAGTCCGACGTGGTGCCGGTGGTCTTGCTCAGGTAGTCCGCCAGCTCCAGCGGGGACAGCTTCGACAGCGCCTCCGCGGCACGCAGGGCGGACGCGTAGTCCTTGGGCGCCGGTGCGCCCTCCTTGAAGAGGATGTCGCGCACGTGCGGAGGCACGTTCTTGAAGAGCTCCTTCGCGAGCAGGTCTCCCTCGATGTTCTTCAGGTAGGCCTTGTCCTGGGGCGTGCCTCGGTAGATGCCGTTCGTGCGCGACTCGAACTCCTTGTTGGCCTCGCTCTTGAGGCGCTTCTTGTCGCCCGGCGGCAGACCATTGAGCAGCCCGTCCACGGCCTTCTCGTCCTTCGGACTCAAGGGCTTGAGCGAAGCGTCCGTGACGTTGATCTCGTAGAAGGCTCCGTTGCGAATGGCGTCCGTGATCTCAGGCGTGCCGTTGGTCCAGCCCACCTCCTTGGCGGCCACCATGGCCTCGGCGCGCGTCCGGTCCACGCGGTTGTACTGCATGGCGAACTGGACGAGCAGCTCCCCGGGCGTGAGCCCCTTGCGCTGCTGGGCGGACAGGCCGGTCAGCTTGATGCGGAACGGAATGGAGACACCGCCGGCCTGGGGCGTCTTCTGGACGCCGCCGGTGCTGATGGCGCGCATGACCAGGGACGACGACGTCGGGGCCTCGGAGAGCGGAGCGGCGGGAGCCGTCCCCGTGAGGTTGGGGCCTCGCGACGTGGGCGCGGCGGCGAAGCTGTCCCGGCTCGCGGAGGAGAGCGGGGCCCGTTGCGCGGGCGCGGGAGTGGCCGGGCGGCTGGAAACCGCCGTGGGCCCCGTCCCCGGCGACGTCGGAGCGCGGAAGGTGCTGGCGGCGGTGGTGCTTTGAATCCCCATGGTGTGCCCATCCCCCTCGACGAGCGCGAAATCCGCGCCCACCAGAGGGATGTCACCCCGCTGAATTCTTTTGCATTTCCCCGGCGAAAAACCGCCGGCGCCCTACCCCGCCACGGCCTCCACGATGCTGAGCGCGGCGGGCGTGGCGATGACGCGCGAGAGGCGCAGGCCCGCCTGGGCGAAGAGCTTGCGGAAGTCCTCCTCGGTGCGCTCCCGGCCCGGGAGCGAGGCCAGCATCATCACGTCGAGCACCTTGCCCCCGTGCGGCGCGCTCCCCGGTGGAATGACCGTGTCCACGACCAGCACCCGGCCGCCCTCGGCCATCGCGCGGCGGCAGTGGCGCAGGATGTCCGCGCACACCTCATCGCTCCAGTCGTGGAGGATGCGCTTGAGGACATACGCGTCCGCGCCGGAAGGCACCGTCTGGAAGAAGTCCCCTGCCACCAGCTCGCAGCGCTCGGAGAGCCCCTCCGAGGCGATGCGTGCCTCGTCCAGGACGTGCTGGTGGTCGAAGAGCACGCCTCGGACTGACGGCCAGGAGCGAAGCACCTCGATGAGGAAGCCGCCGTGGCCTCCGCCCACGTCCACCACCTGGCGGCAGGCGCTGAAGTCATGGCTTCGGGCGATGGGGCCGTTCTCCAGGTCGGACAGGCTGGACATGCCCCGGTGGAAGGTAGCACCCGCCGCCGCGTTGCTGGCGAGGTGGTCGAAGAAGGGCTTGCCGAAGATGCGCTCGAAGGCGTTCGTCCCGGTCCGCACCGTCTGCGTGAGCGCGCCGGTCGGTGCCCAGAAGATGTCCTGCGTGAGCATCAACACCGCGCTGCGCAGGGAGCCGGGGGCCTGGGTGCGCAGCAGGTCGGACGCGGGGGTGAGCGCGAAGTTGCCATCGCCGTCCTCGGAGAACACGCCAGCGCTCGCCAGCAGCCGCAGCACCCGGTACAGCGACGCCGCATCCGCGCCCACGTCTTCCGCGAGCCGGGCCGCGCTCTTCGGGCCCTGCTCCAGGTGGTCCGCCACCCCCAGCTCCGCTGCCGTGGCCAGCGCGCCGGAGACGATGAAACCAAAGCCAAGGTCGACGATGAGCTGCGCCGGATGGACGGTCGGTGAGGTCATCTCCGGGTCGTACTCCCGGTCAAATCCAGACGTCAATCCACCGGAGGAAAAGGCGGCGCCGGCCCGAGTGCTTCAAGCGTGCAAGGTGTCTTCGAGGGTTGAGTCTTCACCTGGGTCCCCATGGGTCATTGCTTCACTTGCATTCCCATGCCTCGTATTGAGCACACTGGCTGCTCAGCGGTGCATCCTGGATTTGCAATGAAAAGACTGCCAACATCCAGGGCCGTGCAATGCACTGCCGGGACTCGATGGCGCATGAGGTGGCGACGGACCCAGAGCAATTGCAGCCAAGCAATGCGACAGAGCGGCGTTGCCGTCGGGATTGAAGGATAGGGGGAGTGTATGCCTGCAACCCATCACCTTGCCGTCGTGGCTGTTGACAAGCGGGGGGTCGCGCTCACGGTGCGCACCGTGACACTGACGTCGGGCCTGTCCGTGAGACGGGCCGTTGTTGCCGCAGACGGCGCGCGCTTCGCGCTGAGCGGACTGAACCCAGGGAAGCACGAGGTGTGCCTCTCCTTTTCAGACCGGCCGGACTTCGTCCTTCCTCTTACCTTCGTGAAAGAGGCGGACGGACCGGTGCCCACGTTCTCGCACCCTGCTCCCTTCTGCTGCCCGACCATTCGAAAGACTGTCGAATCCGCCAAAGGCACGGCGAAGACCGTCTTCACCTTGACCCTTACCCTGGCCAAGGTCCACTCCGAGGTCATCCTTGTCGCAGGGTGGGACTACAGTGGAGGTGCGAATAACGTCGCCTACTGCGAAAGCTACCGCGAGGATCTCTACGCGGGGACCACGCATAGGACGGGGACGAAGAAGACCATCCCCAAGCGAATTGACGATACCACCGTCGTCACTGTCTTTGACTTCAAGTCCGGAGAGCGGAGCCGGGCTGTGAAGAGCGCATCCGGATGGTTCGAAGTGGATCGCGTACTCCAGGGAAAGGTGAAGACGCATCTGGGAAAATTCAAAGTCGCGGCAAACGTGCAGCAGCGGCACGACGACGATTCCATCTCCATCAGGCACATCTACGACTACGTTAGCGAGCTTGGCACCAGGGCGCCGGGGGCGCTGCGGGAGTTCCACATCT
Source organism: Corallococcus sp. AB018 (assembly GCF_003986945.1). Classification (NCBI taxonomy): domain Bacteria; kingdom Pseudomonadati; phylum Myxococcota; class Myxococcia; order Myxococcales; family Myxococcaceae; genus Corallococcus; species Corallococcus sp. AB018. The sequence continues at coordinate 13,412 of NZ_RAWR01000047.1, forward strand.
TCTCGCACGCATGGGCAGGTGGGCCCCTCCTCGTCGAAACCTACGAGGACGCTGCGTACGAGACGGTCGTGCACCGGGACCCTCGTGACAAGGACCCCCGGTTCAAGGACTTCGCCCCTGTCAACATGCCTCGACTGAAGGACTTCAGGGCAGCCTTCGCTGCCGATGCCATCGTCAAGGTCTGGGGCTGCCTGGCGGTCGATGATTATCGCAACCTGGTTCGCGCATTGTCCCTGGTCAGGACTGACACTGAGAAGGTCACCGTTCCCGCTTTGGATGGGACCATGACTCCCATGGCGGCCGCGGATGCGAAGAAGTACCTTCGGAACGACATCCTGAAGTTCAACTACATGTCCAAATTGTCCGCTGCTCTTGGAGGCCGCGTGAAGGTCTATGGTGCGCCTCCCGGAATGGGAGCTAATCTCCGTGCCATTCCTGTCGGCAAGAAGGTCTTCAATTACATGTACGTGGATGGCGCTACATATAAGCGCGAATACGACTTCTTCAAGAAGACCATGAGATTGGTGATCGATGACACCGGGTATCTCCTTTTCTGATTCCGGCACGCGGATCAGGCGGGTTCAGGCGTGGCTGCGCGTGGGGATGGCCATGGTGCTGCTCCTGGCTGTCCCGGCCTGTCAGGAGCCGACCCGGGGTACCGGGGCGGTGGGACACGATGGCGGGGCGGGGGGCCGTATGGATGCCCCCGCCCTGCCCGCGAGAGAACGCTCCCCGACTGTGCTAGCGCAGCCGACGGCCGGTGATGGGCAAGGCGTCGCCTCGCATGGCATCAGCGCCGCAAAGCGGCTCAAGGCAGATGCGGCTCTTGTCGTATCGGTCCGGCTCATCGCCTGTCAGGGAGACAAGGTGTTCGCGCGAATGCCCGAACCGTTGCTGGAGCAACTCCGGCCCGCGCTCGCCCAGGCCGTGGTGACGGAGGACAAGGCCCTGACGACGCCGCCCTGGGAATCCGCCCTCCTGGAAATGCAGTTCCGGGACGGTCAGGTGGTGTTCGGGCAACTGGTACGCGGGGACGTGCTGCGCATGAACGAGACACGGTGGTGCGAGGGGGAGGAAGCGCAGGGCGGCGAACTGCGGCTCGATGACGGCCCCTCCTTGTTCCCCTGGTTCAAGCAGCACCTGGGACCGGTTCAAGCAAAGGAGCACCAACTCCTGCGAGAGCCGCCTCCGTCTCCCTGAACCGGGCGCTCCAGGGCAGAGCGGGATGGATGTCTGCTTCACGGTTCCCCCCGCGCCCGGTTTGCTCCCACGGCTGCCCCCGCCTTCCACGAACGGATTTAGACTCCTGGCATGACAACCATGCCCAGCGAGAATCCGTCTCCCACGCAGCAGCTCTTCGCGGCAATCAATGGCCATTGGATCACCCAGGTCATCGGCACCGTGGCCCGCCTGGGGATCGCGGACCTGCTCGCGGGAGGAGCCCGCGACAGTGATTCGCTGGCGGCGGAGCTGGGCCTCCACCCGGGCGCCTTGTTCCGGCTGATGCGAGGCGGCATCACCGCCGGCCTCTTCACGGCCGCCTCCGAACGGACCTTTGCCCTGACGCCGATGGGGGAAGGGCTGCGCGCGGACGTCCCTGGCTCGCTGCGGGCGGTGGCCATCATGCAGAGCGACAAGTCCCACTGGTTGCCCTGGGGGCTCCTCACCGAGGCGGTGCGCACCGGCAGGGCCCCGGTGCAGGCCGCGCTGGGCTGCGACATCTGGGAGCACTTCGCCCGGAATCCCGACGAGGCGGAGCACTTCGCCCAGGCCATGGGAAATCTGTCCGGCCTGGTGGGCAGCGAACTGACACACCACATCGACTTCGCCCCCTTCGCCCGGGTGGCGGACATTGGAGGCAGCCACGGCGATCTGCTCTCGCAGGTGCTGCGCGCCCATCCCTCCTGCCAGGGCATCCTCTTCGACCTGCCCCAGGTCGCCGAGGGCGCGAAGGCGGTGCTGGAGTCCCGGGGCCTCGCCGGCCGGGTGGACGTGGTGACCGGGAGCTTCTTCGAGCCCGGCATCCCCGCGGCCGAAGCCTATCTGCTCAAACACATCCTCCATGACTGGGAGGATGACGCCTCCATCACCCTCCTGCGCCGCATCCACGAGGCGGCACCCTCCGGGGCACGGCTCTTCGTGCTGGAGATGGTGATTCCGGACAACCGGAATCCAGACCCCAGCCACTTGATGGACCTCAACATGCTGGTGCTCGCCGACGGCCGCGAGCGCACCCGGGACGAGTTCCAGGCGCTGTTCACCGCCACGTCCTGGAAGGTGGAGCGCATCCTCCCCACCCGGAGCGGGGCCAGCATCATCGAGACGGTGAAGGCCTGAGCGTTTGAACTAGAGTCGTGGGATGACCTCACGACTCCTGCTCCTCCTCTACGTCTGTCTTCCCTTCACGGCTTTGGCCAAGGAGCCCAAGCCGCGGACCTATGACATCGTCATCGTCGGCGGCGGGAAGACCGAGGAAGAGGCCCAGGCCGCGCTCGACAAGCTGAAGCCCAAGGTGCTCTGGGTCCGCCTGTCGACCACCGGGTTCCCGGGCGTGTCGAAGTCGGATGAATATCCCGGCCTCAACAAGGGGCTGTACATTGCCGTCCTCGGCTTGTGCCCCAAGGGCGGCGACACGGACATCAAGAAGCTCATGAAGGCAGTGAAGGCACACGCGCCGGGTGCGTACTCCAAGAGCATCAAGGGCCAGTACGGCGACCCCTGCCCTCCCGACTCAGCCTTCCTGCCGCCTGACGCCGAGGAGAAGCCACTCCTGGACCGCATCGCGAAGGAGCCGGAGTCGGCGGAGGCCTTCTACGCCTACGCCGCGCACCTCAAGGAGAATGGCAGGCTGGGGGAATCCCAGGTGATGGTTGACGAGGCATTGCGGCTGAATCCGAATCACGCCGAGGCCCGGTCCCTGACGGAGGTGCTGATGGTGCTGATGACGGATTGAGCAGGGCTTTTCACCCCCTTGCGACAGGCGTGACTGGCGCTTCTTCGAGGACGAAGCCGAATTGACGCACGTCTTCCCCGACGCGCTCGTCCAGGAGGCAGTGCACGTACACCGGCCGATCCGTCACGCGCGCCGTGGAGAGGAATTCCCAGGTGATCGCCTCCGTGAACTTCACGATCAGCCGCTTCGCCACCGGACCCGACGGAGTCTCGAGCTTCAGCAGGAGCCACGCCTGGCTTCGGTCGTTATTGGAGGTGCTGACCTCCTTGATGACGGCGAGATAGCGTTGACCCTCGCGACGGACGCGTTCGTATCGGTTCTGCTCCCAGGACGGGATGCCGACGAAAAGCAGGCCTCCAATGGCCAGGAAGAGTGCGATGACAAAGATGAACATGGCTACCAGCATCGGGGCAACCTACCCGACATGCGCACCTCCTCGCGAGTGATTGTCCACTGAACGCTCGGGCTACAAAGGCAGGAGGCGAATCCCTCTCACCCGGCGCAACGCTATACACTCCCGGGCATGGCCCTCGAGTCCCCTGCCCTGCGTGCAGTCATCCTCGGTTGTGCCCTGCTGTCGTCCTCCTGCGCCGACACATCCGAGCCCCCGCCGCCTCCTCCCGAGGAACCCTGGGACGGGACCTACACGCCCCTGGTCGACCCGTCGGACTGGGTCGACCGGGGCGAGTACGCGCCCTGCGCGTTCACACCGCCCCCGGGGACCGTCGCCGACTGCGACGACCCGTCCCTCTTCGACCTGTCGAAGTGTGACACCGCCTCGCTCGCCACCCTGGAGCCGCATGGCATCTACCAGGTGGACATGCGCCACGCCTCGGGCCTCGCGGACTTCGCCGGCATCCGGGTCCCCGAGGAGGGCGGCACCGCGACCATGAACTACCTCCCGATGATGCGGAGCGCTCCGGTCACGCGGCAGCAACTCCAGGGAGGCTTCCGCGTCTCCGCGCAGTACACCTTCCGGGACACCGTCCGGAACCTGGTCTTCGCGGGCTGCGGCATCACCGCGCCCGGGCTGGTGACGGGATGCTTCGCCCGCTGCACCGATGGCAAGGTCGCCACCTCCGGCACCTTCGAAGCCGCGCGGATGACCTGGGCGCGGGGCGAGGCTGAATCCTCGGGAGGGTTGCGACTCCTCTCCGAGACCCATGTCCAGGCGGTGCGCCCGGTGGATGTGTATGTCCACCGGGGCCACGCCTACGTCGTCTCCATTGACGACCCGCTCACGCAGGCCCCGGGAGGGCTCGCGGTGATCGACGTCCGTGACCCGAGTCACCCCGTCATCAAGAAGCAGATCACCCTCCCGGGAGACTCGTACTGGAACGCAGCCTGGGCCAAGGACGACGCGCTCTACATCGCCAGCAAGAGCTCGGGCGTCATCGTCTTCGATATCAGCCATCCCGCGGACCCGACCTTCGTGCGCAGCGTGCCCGGCCGCGGACCCATCGACGTCCACACGATGTTCGTGGATGGCAACTGGCTCTACGCCGTGTCGCCGGGTCCCGCGCCCACTGGCGAGACGCTGGTCTTCGACATCTCCACGCCGCTTCAACCCGTCCTGCTCAATCGCTTCACCGCCGCCGACACGGAGTCCGCGGTTCCCTCGGCGCATGACTCCTTCGCCTACCAGGATCGGCTCTACGTCAACCACTTCAGCGCGGGCTACGTCGTCTTCGACGTGAAGGACCCGATGAGCCCGCTGGAGCTGGGCCACTACACGTTCGAGACCGACAACAGCTTCGCGACCAGTCACGCGAGCGCGGTGGGCACCTTCGCGGGCAAGACCGTCGCATTCGAGGGAGGCGAGTACCAGGGCGCCCACCTGCGCGTGCTGGACGTCACGGACCCCACGAACATCCAGCTCATGGGTCGCTACAAGCTGCGGCCACAAACCTCCATCCACAACATGATCCTCAGGGGCACGCAGCTCTACATCGCCTGGTACCAGGAAGGGCTGCGCGTGTTGGACGTCTCCGTTCCCCCACAGCCGCGTGAGATCGCCCATTTCAACACGTTCCGTGAGTCCGACGTTCACCGGGGCGATGACCTGCTCGAAGGAGCCATTGGCATCCGCGTTCCCGGAGACGGCCACGTGTACGTCGTGGACACCTCCCGGGGACTGCTCATCTTCAACGAGCCCTGAGCTGGCGCGCTGGGGTGCGAATTGGGGATGATGCCGCCCTCTTCCGGGGGATGGTGTCGATGCGTGCCGTGCTGGTGATGTGGCTGTGGGCTTCGGTGGTTGGGGCGACGGAGCTGTCCAACGAGTTCTCGCTGGAGTCGCCCCGGTACGGGCGGTTGCTGGCCAACGTCCGGGCGCCACGCGCCGCGACTGGCGGCGGCGTCACGCTGCTGGTCTGGGGCGACGAGCGGCGTGGGGAGAACAGCGCCTTCTATGGCACCGGCCCGGAAATCTATGCCGCGCGCATCGACGCGGAAGGCAACGTGCTGGACCCGGCCGGCATCCCCCTGTGCACCGCGCCCTACGGCCAGGAAGCGCCCGCGGTGACGTGGGACGGCAAGCAGTTCCTCGTCGTGTGGCAGGACTACCGGGACAACCGCAACTACGCCATCTACGGCGCGCGGGTGAGCCCCGACGGCACCGTCACCACTCCGCCTGATGGCTTCCGCATCTCCGCCCCCATCCCGGAAATCGACGGTGAGTGGGAGGAGGCCCCGAGGGTGGCCTCGTCCGGAGGGGTGAGCCTGGTGGTGTGGCAGCGCGGGACCCGCAGCATCTACGACCACGACATCCTCGGGGCCCGCATCCGCGACGACGGCACCGTGCTGGATCCCACCCCGCGGGTGCTCGTCTCTGCGTCCGGCAATCAGGCGAACCCCACCGTCGCGGGCGGTCCGGATGGATTCCTCGTGGCCTGGGGGGATGGCCGCCACCAGGTGGGCGAGACCAGCGAGTGGGACCTCTATGCCACGCGGGTGGCGCCCTCCGGCGAGGTGCTGGACGCCGCGGGCATCCCGGTGAGCGTCGTCGCATCGAGCTACCAGGGGAGTCCCCGGGCCCTCTTTGACGGGACGAACTACCAGGTGGTGTGGAGCGATGGCCGGGACCCCTCCAGCTACGGCGACTTCTATGGGGGACGGGTGAGCCTGGCGGGTGCGCCGCTGGACGGCACCGGGGTGCGCATCACGCCCGCCAGCTACGACTACAAGCAGGGCCCGGCCATCGCCTTCGACGGGACGCAGACCTGGGTCACCTGGCGCGCCGCGACTGGCTCCTACGACGAGCGCTTCTACGGGGTGCGCTTCGGCAAGGACGGCGTGGTGAAGGACACCGCGCGGGTGCCCCTCTTCACCCACTCGGGGCAGAAGGCGCTGCATGACCTCTACTTCGACGGCACGCGGCTGCGCGCGGTGTGGACCGAGTACGTCGGCTCGTTCGGCCTCAAGTCCGGACGCTTCGAGACCGACGGCACCGTGGTGGATGGAGAGGGCCGCTATCTGGCCTGGGGCGCCAACTTCCAGGACGTGCCGAGCGTGGCCTCCTCGGGAGGCACCGGGCTCGTGGCGTGGAGGGATCAGCTGGGCGAGGAGGCCGCGAGCACCGCCAGCATCCGGATCCAGCCGCTGAACGCCGACGGGCAGCCCATGGGCGACGTGCGGGTCCTCCCCTCCCCGACGTACGTGGTCAGTCCGAAGGTGAGCGCTGGCGACGGCGTGTACCTGGTGGCCTGGGGCGAGGGGGGCTCCAGCTATGACGTCAAGGCCCAGCGGGTGCGGGCGGACGGAACGCTCATTGATGCGCAGCCCCTCGCGCTCGCCACGTACACCCTGACCGGCCCCGCCTCCGTCGCCAGCGCCGGGAACACCTTCTTCGTTGTCTGGGAGGCGGCGGGCCGCCGCATCACCGGGGTGATGGTTCGCGAGGACGGCTCGGTGTCGAGCCCCATCCAGCTTCCCAGGCCTGCCTCCACCGCCCAGACGCAGAGCCAGCCCAAGGTGGCCTTCAACGGCACCCACTTCCTGGTCGTGTGGGCGAACTACAACGGCGATTACGACATCCATGCCGCCCGGGTGAGCCCCACCGGGCAACTGGTGGATGCGACACCGCGGATCATCTCCGCCGCGAGGTCCACCCAGTACGAGCCGGACGTCGCCGCGCATGGTGACTTCCTGGTCACCTGGTCGGACTACCGCAACGGAGGGGGTTTGCCGCAGATCCGCGCCGCGCGCGTGGCGAGCGACGGCACGCTGAAGGACCCGGACGGAAAGGTCATCGTCGCGGATTATTCGATGAAGCGGTTCGCGCAGCCGATGTTCGACGGCTCCGGCTTCACCGTCCTCTGGCAGCAGGGGTCGGATGCATTCATGGGTCTCAAGCTGGTGCGCGTATCGCTGGATGGGACGGTGTTGACGCCCGCGCCGCTGGACGTGTGGCCCGCTCAGGACAACGCGAACCCGGCGAGCATCTCCCTGATCGCGCCCCACAAGGCGGTCATCGTCTACCAGCGCTTCGACTCGGGCCCCGGCCTGTACGTGACCCGCGTGCACGGGCGGGTGCTGAGCATCACACCGGAAGAGGACAAGCCGGACGCCGGCAGCGGCGACGCGGGCCTGGACAGCGGCGTGGATGCCGGCACCGACGGTGGTGGCGGCGACACGGATGGTGGCGGCGACGCGGGCACGGACGGGGGTGTGGATGCAGGCACCGACGGCGGCACGCGGCCGGACGCGGGCACGACGGTCGATGCGGGCACGGGCGCTCCGGAGGAGCCCGAGGACTCCGGCTGCGGGTGCTCGTCCACGGGCGCGCCGCTCTGGGGCTTCCTGCCCCTGGCCCTGTTGCTGCGCCGCCGCCGCTCGCGGACGGCGTAGGGAGGCTGCCGGAGCGGCGTGGTTGCGCGATGCGGCCCGGCGGGTGTCTGCTGCCGGGCCCATGTCACGCAACACGCAGTGGAAGGTGGCCGGCTTCGGTGTGTCGGCCCTGGTGCTCGTCGCCGCGCTGGTCCTCGCCAACGGAACGCCAGAGGTTCATGAAACGCTGTCTTCGGCGCGGAGCGACCGGGATGAATACGTCCAGTTGGCCCTGGCCGCCCTCCGCGACGCGGACCCCACGGGCGAGCTGAAGTACGACCCGGAGCAATTCCTCATCCAGCGCATCGCCCCGGACGGCGGTCTGGGGATGTCCCTCTTCCTCGCGAACTTCTACCGCGAGTACCAGGCCACCCCGCCCGAGCGGCGCGGCGAGGTGCTCGCGCGGTTGGGGCGGGCAGGCGTGCTCCCGGAGGCCGCGGCCACCTACGAACAGGCGCGTCCCCTGCTGAGGCTCGTGGTGCGTGCCCGCGACACCTTCGAGGCATTCTCCCAGCAGGCCGGTGAGTCCGCGCCGGTGTCCTGGCGGCCGGTGGGCGAGGTGCTGGCGGAGGCGATCGTCCAGGACACTCCGGATGCCATGCGCTACGTGCCCACGGAGGAGCTGGCGCGCTGGGGCATCTCCTACGAGCAGGCCCGCGCCGATGCGATGGCCAACCTGCGACGGATGGAGGCCGTGCCGCTCCGGCACCTGACCCTGGGCGTCTGCGCCATCTTCACGAACGACAGCTACGGTGCCTCACGGCTGCTGCTGGACGACGTGGTGCGCGGCTGCGAGGTGAAGGGCGATCCGGTGGTGGTCGTCCCCAACCGGGACACGGTGCTCATCACCGGCGCCGACGACGCCACGGGCCTGCTCACGTTGGCGGAGGCCGCGCTGGAGGGCGTCCAGGCGCCGCGCCCCGTGGACGGGAGCGCGCTGCGCCTCACCGCCGACGGATGGAAGCCCTTCCTCCCCGGACCCAAGAGCCCGGCGCGGAGCATCCTGGAGAACCTGGCGTTCACCAGCAAGGTGCGCGGCTACCAGGACCAGACCGACAGGCTCCGGAAGCAACAGGAGCAGGAGCACAGCGAGGTCTTCGTCGCCAGCCTCGTGCCGGCCAAGGACGCCCAGGGTCGCTACTTCGGTCAGACCGTCTGGTCCAACGAAGGCGAGTCGCTGCTCCCGCGAGCGGACGTCATCATCTTCATCGACGCGGCGCTGGGCCCGGACGCGCCCCCGGTGGCCTCGGTCCGCTGGGACCTCGTGGTGCGCGACGCCGGAACGCTGCTGATGCCCGAGCTGGGCGTGTACCCGGAGCGCTACCGCGTGACGGGCTTTCCCTCCAAGGAACAGCTCCAGCGCTGGAAGGCGGATCCCACGGCCATGGACGTGCCCTGACGCCGATGGCGCTATGCTCGCGCGGCCCCCAACGCGGAGGATGGCCCCTGGCGCTCGTTCCCCTCTACAAGCCGCAAGACCTGGTGAAGAAGGCCTCGAAGCAGGCCGTCTTCCCGTCCCTCACGGTGCCGGCGCCGCCGTCCCAGCAGCGGTCGCTCGTCGGGTTGAAGCGCATGATGCACGAGCGCAACCTGGACCCGCACGGACTGGAGGCCACGGTCTACGACACGCAGGGCTGTGTGCTCAGCGGGGCGCTGCACGAGGCCGTCGAGCTGTCGGAGAACACGAACCCCATCACCGAGCCGGGCACCGGCGTCATGTTCAACGGGGACCACAACCTGCTGGCCCTGGTGGTGGGCGGCCCCGTGGTCGCGCAGTCCTTCGACATCTACTACCTGCACTGGGGCTTCGACAGCACCCACTGCGTGCGGCTGGGCTCGCACGCGAACTACTTCGTCACCGCCGCCCTCCAGGGGTGCTCCATCTTCGTCACCGGAGACCCCGCTTCGCCGACGGTGTACCACCTGAACGCGAACTCGGCGGGAGCGAACGCGCCCAACGACGCGGCGAGGTATCAGGCGAAGGTCCAGGTCATGGAGGCCCGCTTCAACGCAGCCCGGAAGACCCTGGGCGGCAGCCAGCAGTCGTCGGCCTCCGCGTCAATGCATGACTACATGCCCGGCATGCTGAGCACGGCGGGCACCGCGCAGCTCGAATACGAGCGCGGCGTGAGCGGCGCCTCCTGGTACGACGTGGGCACGCATGGCTTCCGGTCGTTCTGGAAGGTGGACCAGGACGAGCTGATGCAGTTCGGCACCGTGTTCGGGGTGCGGGAGTCGGGGCGCTGGTCCTTCTACTTCCAGAAGCGCAGCCGCCATGAGTACCGCTACAAGACCTGGATGTCCGGCCGCGCCCGCCATGCCGAATGGAGCGCGGAGTGCCACCGGTTCTGGCCCGCCTGAGCGGCATCTGCTCAAGTGCCGTCCGCTCACTTCCCTGGGAGGGAACGGATGGACGGCACGTACAAGTCACTGCGCATCGAGAAGGCCGACGGCATCGCCGAGCTGGTGCTCACCGGCCCGGGCAAGGGCAACGCCATGGGCCCCGACTTCTGGCGGGAGATGCCCGAGGCGCTCCGAGCGCTGGACGCTGACGACGCCGTGCGCGTGCTGCTGGTGCGCGGTGAGGGGCAGAACTTCACCTACGGCCTGGACCTGATGGGGATGATGGAGTCCCTGGGGCCGCTGCTCACCGGCGAGAGCAACCTGGCGCTGGAGCGCAGCCGGCTGCTCAAGCTGATTGGAGAGATGCAGCAGGCCACGGAAGGCATGGCCCGGTGCAGGAAGCCCGTCATCGCCGCGGTGCATGGCTGGTGCATTGGCGGGGGCATGGACCTCATCGCAGCGTGTGACTTCCGGTACTGCTCGCAGGAGGCGAAGTTCTCCCTGCGCGAGGTGAAGGTCGGCATCGTCGCGGACCTGGGCGCGCTCCAGCGGTTGCCGCGCATCATTGGCGAGGGGAACACGCGCGAGCTGGCCTACACAGGCGGTGACGTGGACGCGGCGCGCGCGCTGCGCATGGGCCTGGTCAACGAGGTCTTCCCTTCCCCCGAGGCCCTGCTCACGGAGGCGCGGGCGACGGCGAGGCGCATCGCGGACAACCCGCCGCTCGTGGTCCAAGGCGCCAAGCAGGTGATGGAGTACTGCGCGGACAAGTCCATCGCGGACGGGCTGCGCTACGTGGCGGTGTGGAACTCGGCGTTCCTCCAGTCACTGGATTTGACGGAGGCCTTCTCCGCCTTCGCCGAGCGCCGTCCGCCCAAGTTCCAGGGGCGCTGAGGAAAAGGGCATTCCAGGACCACGAGCGCGAGACACCGCGCACGTGGTGAGCGCGGGCGTGAAGAAGCTCGCGCCCCTTCCGCGCGGGCGAACTCAAGAAGAAGGACGGCGGCAGTGTCTGGGAGAAGGTCCTGGATGCCGACCGTGGCATCTACTTCTCACCCAGCCGCGGTCATTTCGACTGGTGGTCGGAACACCGGTTCTTCATCAAGGTGCTAGCGCGCCTGTGGAGCACTTGTCTCCCATCCGGCCATCCGCCGGATGCGTTGAATGTCTTTTAGGTTTTCCTTCCGCACAGGGTGCGCTTTGCGCAGGAAGAGCAGGTGTCTCTCTGCTTCATCCAGCTTCCGCCGCGCCCTCTCGGACTGGCTGGGAAACTGCTTGACGGTCAATGCAAACAAGCACGCAATGTGTGCTCGCCTTCCTGGATTGTCGTAGCCCATTTTTTCGGTGCGACGCAACGCGCGACTGAATTCAGCCCAGGTGCACTCGCGCCCGTAAGCGCCCAGTAGAATGTCTTCAGCCGTCCTTCGCTTGATGACAAGCTGCTCCTTCGGCGTCTTCGCCTTGCGCAGCCATGCTCGCTGGTGTTCCAGAAATGTGCGTTCGAACTCCGCGAAGGTCGCCTTTGACAAAGAGAGGTGAAGCCTACCGCTCTCCAGTGCACCAATGGGCTCGCGTTCTGTCTTCTGCGGCTGGCGGTTCTTCATCCTCCTGGACACCTTTTCCCGTTGGCAGAGCTGGGCCAAAAACCTCTGCGCGTGCAGTATTCGTAACAGGCTTTACATTGCGTCTCGTTGTGGACGCGGCCGGGCGTTGTTCCGCCTCCTTTGTCTACACACTTGTTGTAGTGCGGCTCGCATATTTCTGATCGCCAGCGTTCTCTCTCTGCTGGTGTTGGTAACTCTTCTGCCCTGGAGGGGCCCGTAGCCCCCGGCGGCGGGAGGAGAATGGGCGGTTGAGGCGGTCTTACAGGCGCTTCAGCTCCGCAACTTTCAGGGCTGTACGGATGTCTCTTGAGGCAACAGGAAATAGTAGAGTCGCTCTGGTTGCACTCAGCTTGCGCCAAGGCAAACGTCGTCCGGCCTGTTCTATGAGAATTGGCGGAAGTACAACCGAAGGAAAGCAATAGTGCTGCGACCGCCAGGTGCGAGGTGAAGTGCGCTCGGGCTGGTCTAGCTGCGATTAGGTCCCACATAACTGCTTCACCATCCGGACGGAGCGCATGTCGCCTTTTCTGGTTCCACGGAGAATCATAGAATGAAGAGAGTTCTAGTTGCGCCCCCATGACGCAAGGGCGGGGAAACGGCTCAGGCCGGAGTGGGTTCCGGTGAGCGTCAAGGTAGTTGTCGCGTGAAAGGGTTCAGCCGAGGCGTGAATCAGGCGCCCCAAGGATAGGGGAAAGCTCACCGCTCGCAGCGCAGCGCGACCGCGTGCGGGTTGTCCAGGTAGTCCAGCCAGAACTCCTGGCCGTACCTTGCAATGCCCTCGGGGGAGCATTCCGGGCGCATCCAGGTGAGGTTGTGAAAGCCCGCCTCGCGCAGCGCGCTTTCGTAGGTGTCCCGGCTCCAGTGGGAGAAGTGGATGGTGAAGGGCGTCTTCGTGTGCAGCTGCGCGGAGATGCCCTGCCCCTCCCTGGGTGACTCCGGGAAGTCCAACATCGTGATGCCATAGCGCGTGCTGTTCGGCCCCTTCGCGCTGAACCCGGGGTTGAAGGTGTAGGTGACGAAGCGGCCCCCGGGCTTCAGGTGGGCGTGGATGTTCCGGCACATGCGCAGCAGGTGTTCGGGCGAGTTAGCGTAGTGCAGGAGATAGACGGCCGTCACGCAATCAAAGACACCCAGTGGCGCCATGTCGGCGACGTCCGACACGTGGTACTCGATTCCCAGGGGCTGGGCTGATTCGTGCTGCCGGGCTGCGCGAATCATCTCCTCCGAGATGTCCACGCCGGCCACCCGCTGCGCTCCCCTCGCCTGGAACTGCCGCGTGTACAGCCCGTCACCACAGGCCAGGTCCAGGACGGACTGCCCCTTCACGGAGCCGAGCGCTTTGAAGAAGGTGTGACCTTCGATGTACTCCGAACGCACCGGGAGGACATCCCAGTCCGCCACCTTCACGCCAATGTCATCGTATTGCGCCGACATTCCACACGACCTTTCCTGGCATCCGCCTTCCACGGAAAGAGCCTACTCCGGGGATCCCGGCGTTAGACTCGCGCCATGGAAAACATGCCTGGCGAGAGTCCGTCCCCCACGCAGCAGCTCCACCTGGCCATCACCAGCTACTGGCGCACCCAGGTCATTGGCACCGTGGCCCGCCTGGGAATCGCGGACCTGCTCGAGGAAGGGGCCCGCGACAGTGATTCGCTGGCGACCCAGCTGGGCGTCCATCCAGACGCCTTGTTCCGGCTGATGCGCGCCGGCCTCGCCACGGGCATCTTCGTGGCCTTCGCCGAGCGGACCTTCGCCCTGACGCCGATGGGCGAGGGGCTGTGCTCGAACGTCCCGGGCTCACTGAGGGAGCTGGCCATCATCCAGGCCAGCCCGTCACATTGGCTGCCCTGGGGGCGCCTCCCCGAGGCGATTCGCACCGGGAAGTCTCCCATCGAGGCCGCGCTGGGCTCCGACATCTGGGCCCACTTCGCCAAGAACCCCGACGAGGCGGAGCACTTCGCCCGGTCCATGGGGGACTGGTCCGAGATGGTGGCCAGCCAGGTGGCCCGGCACGTCGACTTCTCCCCCTTCGCCCGCGTGGCGGACATTGGAGGCAGCCACGGAGACCTCCTGGCGCAGGTGCTGCGCGCCCATCCCTCCTGCCGGGGCATCCTCTTCGAGCTGCCCCAGGTCGCCGAAAGCGCGAAGCCCGTCCTGGAGTCCCGGGGCATCGCCAGCCGGGTGGACGTGGTGACCGGGAACTTCTTCGAGCCCGGCATGCCGGCAGCCGAGGCCTACCTGCTCAAGCACATCCTCCACGACTGGGAGGATGACGCCTGCTCCACCCTCCTGCGCCGGCTCCATGAGGCCGCTCCCTCCTCGGCCCGGCTCTTCGTGGTGGAGATGGTGATTCCGGACAACCGGACGCCCGACATCACCCACCTGATGGACCTCAACATGCTGGTGGTCGCCAATGGGCGCGAGCGCACCTACAACGAGTTCCAGGCACTGCTCAGCGCGACCGGCTGGAAGGTCCAGCGCCTCATCCCCACCCAGAGCGGGACCAGCATCCTCGAGGTGGTGAAGGCCTGAGTGAGGGGGCGGCGCCACGACCGCCGCCCTCTGTCACACGGTGAGACGGATTACAGCCGGACCTGGAGCTCGTAGCGGCGGTTCTGCGCCTTCTTCGCCTCGGTGTTGTCCGGCTTCACCAGCATGCGCTCTGAGCCGAAGCCCACGGCGGTGATTTCGCCGCGGGGGATGCCTCGCGCGACGAGCTCCTTGACGATGGCCTCCGCGCGCTGCTCGCTGAGCGCCTTGTTCTTCGCGGCGTCACCCGTCGAGTCGGTGTGGCCGGAGACCTCGAACTTGTAGCTTTTGACACCGGCGGCCACGAGCTGCTTCTTCGCGTCCACGAGGGCGTTGGTGAGCTTCTTGAGCTTCGCGTCGCAGCCGGGGGCCAGCTCGGCGGTGCCCGTCTTGAAGCTGCACTGGTTCTTGCGGCCCTCGTCCGTGAGCTTCGTGTTGACGCGCTTCTCCACGGTGGACTTGCCGGCGTCGCCCGCGGCCTTCTTGAGCGAATCCAGCGCGCCTTGCGCGGTGGCCACGCCCGGGACGGCCAGCAGCGATACGGCGATGCAGAGCGCCTTGAGCTTCATCCTTGGGACTCCTTGGGCTCCAGGGGGAAGGGAGCCGGAGCCAGACGCTGCCGAGGGCAGCGCGCCGCGTCCAGTGACACGGCGTGGGCCGTGGGGACGCCTGCCGCCTACTCGCCCCTCTTTTTCTTTCCCCGCGCGACTTCTGTAGCCAGGGCGTCCAGCTTCGGCGTCCAGAACGCACGGAAGCGGTCCAGCCAGGCGTCCACCTCCGCCAGCGGCGCGGCGTCCACGGCGTACAGACGCCGGGCGCCATCCACCCGCACCGTCGCGAAGCCGTTGTCCCGCAGGACCTTCAGGTGCTGCGAGACAGCGGACTGCGTGATGCCGAACTCACGCTGGATCACGTCCACGACCTCGCCCGAAGCGTGCTCGCCTTCCGCGAGCAGCTCCAGGATGCGGCGGCGGACCGGATCGCCGAGGACGTCGAAGGCGTGCATCAGCCCCCTGTATAGAACGCGGCCGTGCGCTCGGCCATCCCGCGTGCCACGTCCGGCGCCTCTCCGCCCGCCACGTGTGCGTCGGCCCAGGCCTGGGCGCTCGCGCGCATGAAGGTCTTCGCCTCGTCGGAAGTCCCCCAGGACGCGGCGGCTTCCGCGGCCACGTCCTTGCCCGTCTCCAGGTACATGCCCAGGCCCAGGAAGCTCAAATCCCAGCCCACGCCCGTGGCGCCAGGACCGAACTGGCTCCAGAACTGCTCCACATCCGCCGAGTGCACGATGTGCTCGAGCGTCAGCCGCGTGCCCTTCCCTTCCGACGCCAGGCGGATGGTGACCCAGCTCATCCCGCCGTTCATCTCCCAGGTCAGATCGAACGCCGAGGGCTTGTCGCACCGGGTGATGGTCCCGCCCGCGTTCCCCTTGATCTGATAGCGGCCGCCCTTCTGCAGCTGCCCCTCGACGGGCGCGAACCAACGCGGGATGCGCTCGGCGTTGGTGACCGCGTCCCACAGGTCCTCGATGTGCGTGGGGTACACGCGCTGCGCGACGACCACGTGGGCCGGCTTGCCTTCGTAGTCACGTTCGACGCAGGTGCGGAACTGGGCGCCAATGAGCTGGTGAAGCATGTGTGGACCTCCTCCGTTCACGGAGTCACTACAGTCCGCACTCATATTAGTCAAATCTAATATGACTCCAGGGCTTCAGTCGCGCTCCAGCAGGACGAACTCGAGGATGTAGGCGCGCAGCCGTTGGCGCGCGTCATCGCTCATCGTCAACGTCGCTTGCGGATGGACGCGCGAGGCGAGCTCGAAGAGCACGACCATGTCGACCATCCCGGCCTCGACGATGCGCTCCAGGCGCTCCAGGCCCTTGTCTGGAATCGTCGTGTCCGTGTCCGCGTCCTTCTGTTCCTTCGCGACCTCGTAGCCCGTGAGCGCGGCGCCCAGGCACTCGAGCTCCTCGGTGGAGGTGAATTGGGTGTCACTGTCGCTGCCCGTCATCTCCTTGCGATGCGAGGGCTCCCCCAGCCACAGCGCCTTGCACGCCGCGAACGCGAGCCACGCGGTGCCGTAGTGACCGTCGTACCTCGCCGCCACGCCGGTCTCCGTTCGCTCGGCCATGCCGCGCGGCACCACCACGTCTGGCGTGATGACGAGCCCGAACCCGGGATACTTCTTGAGCAGCGTGCGCAGCGTGGGCAGGCGCGGGTTGAGTACCAGCGCGGAGGCGAAGGCCTCGCGGGCCTCGGCACGCCGCCCCAGCCGCGACAACGCGTGCCCCATGAAGAAGTGCCCGCGATAGTCGTCGGGGTTGAGCTCGGCGGCCTTGCGGTAGTAGCCGAGCGCCTCCTCTGGCCTGGCGGCGAAGAGCGCCGCGTCGCCTCGGAAGATCCAGGCGTTCGCACACGTCGGACAGGCCTCGGTGGCGCGCGCGTAGAACTTCGCGGCTTCGTCGAAGCGGTTGTCCTTGAAGTGCGGCTCGGCCTCCGCGAGCAGGCGCTCTGACTCGGGGGTCTCGTGTGGCGGCGCGAGGGTGGCCGAGCCCCCTTCCCTCACGACTCGCGCATAGGGCAGCGGAGGTATCCGCTGGGGCCAGAGCGTGTCAGCCCATCCATCCGGCGGGGAGTCCTTCTCGCCCAGCTCGTACTTCACGGGCGAAGCCTCCATGCGTTGGAGGATCTCCGGCAGCGAAAGCAGGCCCTTCTTCTCCGCGGGGGCCGCCTGCACGGGCGCGGCGGCGCGAGGGGTGGCGGGCGTCGTGGCACAGCCGAAGGTGAGCGGCAGCAGCAAGAAGAGGAAGGAGCGATGCATGGTCCGCCTTTCTGGGCGTGAGCATCGTACGCCTGCCCCTCCGCTCCGCGTCACCCGCCCCTCATGCCTTCATCATGGTTCGCGCATGATCAGTCCTTCGTGTCGTCCACAAGCTGCACGGGGACACCGGGCTCGACGGGGTCTCCGTCCGCGTCCTGGAGGTCCAGCGGTCCGGTGGAGAGGACCCAGACATCCAGGGTCGCGTCGTCGTCGGTGTTCCCCACGCACGCCAGGGTGATTTCGCACGTGGGGCACGTGCCGGAGACACCAAGCCGGGCCCTCAATGACGGATGAAGCGCCTCCACGTCGATGGGGCGCAGGTAGGTGAACCGATAGGTGTCCGCACCGATGGACACCGCGCCTTCAGGGGCCTCGCTCCGCTCCTGGTCGCGAACCTCCATCGGTCCCCGGCCCGCGAAGTATGCGTAGCGGTTGCCCCGCTCGGGCGCGAAGCCCACCTTCGCGAAGACCGGCTCGTAGGTCTTCGTGTCCTGGAAGTGCCGCCGCTGGAGCGCGTACCAGGCCTTCAGGTTCGACTTGCACTCCGCCGCGCGGGCGCGCTGTCCGAAGCGCACGAAGTTGCGGACCGTGTTGACAACCACCACGCCCAGACACGAACAGGCCATCACGCCAAGGACGATGAAGACCCACTTCCGGCGGGAGCGACTCTCCTCACCCGTGCGGGTCCCTGCGTCCTGATTCACGGCCTCACTCCTCGCCCGCGAAGGCGGAGACCACCCGCTCGATGACGTCGCGGCCGGCCTCGTCCGTCGCATCGGCGGTGGCCCATATCAGCCAGTCTCCGTTGACCGTCACGGCGCCGTGCTTCCCTTCGGGCACCTGTTTCCTCAGCCGCGCATCCGCCGTGGTCGCGTCACCGTAGCTGTCGAACAGGTAGACCGACGCTCGGGCCGAGCACGACGTCCAGGTCTGGCCGAACCCCGCGAGGGCTCCGAGCTCCTGGGCAGTGGGGACCGGCTCGGCCGGCAGGACCACGTCGCTGCCAGTGCCATGGCGCAACAGTGCCTCACCACGCTTGAGGGACGGGGCATCCGGATTCATGGGGCTCCTTGGCGGCAGGCGCTCCTCGCCGGGTTCCTCCGCGCGCGGTGACGGACCGCTTGCACACGCGCAGAGCAGCAGTGGGACGAGCAGCGAGAGGCGAGATCGCATGACTCCCTGCGATAACACCTCCCCGCACCGCACCGCCAGCCGCCCTCCGCGTCACTCATTCAGCCAGCGCGCGGAGGACACCTTGTCGTTGAAGCCCCAGGCCTTGCTGTTCAGGTTGGCTTCGTGGAGCGTGCCGTCGCCCACGAGGTCCCTGTAGCTGCCCTTGTAATTCGAGTCGTCGTAGAGCCGCACCCGGTAGCCCGGCGGAATGCACCAGCGGACCGACGAGGTCTTGTCGTTGAACCTGTCGACGTCGTCGAAGCGCGCCCAGTTCTTCAGGCCCTGGTCCTCGAAGTCGAAGATGACGCCCCGGTCGCTGAAGTTGGAGTCGTCGTAGAAGTCGACGTAGGCGTGCCAGATGTCCGTGCGGCAGCGGGTGTCCGCCCAGATGCCGCGGAACTCCACCATCTTCACCGTCGAACCGGGACCGTCATCCGCGTGCTCGGTGCCGTAGAGGATGAGGCCGCGGTCGGGCCCCACGAAGAGACCCGCGGCGGCGTCCAGGTTGCACTGCCGTGAGCCATCGTTGCTGCAATACAGGTGCTTGGAGGCGACGTGCTCCAGGCGCATGTGGCCGTCCAGGTGCACCCGGTATAGGTGCGCGTAGTCGTCACTCACCGCGCCCCAGCGCAGGCCCCCCAGCCGGGTGCCCACCAGGTAGAGCTGAGAGTCATTGCAGTCCGTCACGAAGTTGAGGTTCTGGAAGGCGCCCCACTGCCCGTCCGGCAGCTCCGACTTCCGCCACGTGTCGACGCGCACCCACTGGTTGGTCGCGGAGTGGAGGTCGGCCTCCGAGGAGCGGAAGACCTCCAGCGTGTTCGCGTCCACCTGCCCGAGCAGGAGCAGGAAATGCCCGTCCGACAGCTTCGTGAACGAGGCCGTGCCCGCGGTCGCCGTTTCACCGTGGACAAAGGCAAACGGGCTCGGCGTCAGGGATGGGTTGTAATCATAGAGCGCGATGCGCCCCAGACCGGGCCCCTGCTCCATGGGCAGCGCCAGGATGCTGCCCACCGCCTGCATGCCGCCGCCGTGGCGGTAGCCGTCCAGCACTGGCAGCGCCGCCACCGCGGCGTCCGCGCCCGGCGGAGAGGTGTCCTCGGGCTTCTTGATGGAGGGGCTCAGCCGGTTGGAGCGGAAGCGACCACCCTCCCCATTACGGGTGGCCATGTGCACCAGGTGCCCCACGTTGCCCCCGGGGGCGTCATCCCGCTTGGACAGGACGAGGAGGCGTCCCGAGCGGGTCGACAGGCGCTGGATGCCTTGCCAGTGATTGCTGCCCGGATAGGCCACGTTGAGGTTGAACGGCCCGGGATGGAAGCCGAGCACCTCGCCGTGATCCCTCAACTCCTGGAAGCGCAGCGGCACATCAGGGCTGCACAGGTTGCAGTCCGGGCTTCCCCAGATGCAGGAGGTGTCGCCTCCAAGTCCGAGGGTCAGTGGAGCCGCGGTGGCAGCGAGGGCCTCACGAGGAACCGCGGCGGGCTCGCGGGCCTCTGGCTCACAACCCGCGAACGCCAGCAATCCCGCCAGCGACAGGGCCGCGGCGGGCCCGTAACGACGATGGATGTGTTGCATGGTTCTTTGGCCTGCCCCCGTGGCTACGGATCCTGCGGCACCTGCGGGCAGTTCGGCCCCGTGCAGATGGGGCCGCAGTCCAAGCACCAGCCCATCTCGTGGGCCTCGCAGAGGTAATCCCCGCACGTCAGGCTGCCAGACAGTTCCACGGGCCCACGCCACCACAGGGACATTCTGACCCGAGCGCGGATTCGCTCCGCGCCAGCGACGTGGAATCCATGTCCACGCTGCCGCACGCGGCAAGCAATCCCAACGACACCGACGCGAACACCATCAACAGACGTGCTTTCACGAAAGGCTCCCGGTTGGAGGGACTCTCAGTGATAGCACAGCCCTACTCCGCGCCGCGGGCCCGCCGCCACTCATCCACGGAGAGGTGGTCGTATTGCACGGCGGCGAGGAGGACGACGTAGAAGCCCAGGTAGGTCATCTGGATGCTCGCCGCGTTCCAGTTCTGCGCGGAGCAGGCGCCTCCAATGAGCAACATCATCAGCAGCGTCCCCGCCACGAGCACCCGACGCACCTCCACGCCCACGAGCAGCAGGAGTCCCACCACCGCCTCCGCCACCGGGATGGCCAGGCTCACCGCGTACACCCACGAGGGCGGCAGCGGGCTCTTGTCGAAGGAGTCGCGCATGCCCACCGCGAACGCCGTGAGCTGCGGCAGGCGGAAGAGGCCGTGGAGCGCGATGTTCATCCCCAGGCCCACCCGGGCCAGGGCGTGCGCGAGGCGTGCGTTGTCGACAGGCTGCGAGGGCGCGGGCATCGGGAAACCTCCAGAGGCTTCCCGTGTCCCTCTGAACGCCCGCGAGGACAAGGCTCGCGGGCGTCAAATCATTCTTCGATGGACTCGAAGGATGCGCGTCAGTCCCAGCGGCTGGTGAGCTTCAGCTTCCACTCGCGCAGCTTGCCGTTGCCCACGCCCGACGGGTTGACGATGTGCAGCTTCCACAGGCCGTTGATGGTGCCGTCGCGGGGGATGCCGCGCGTCACCGGGATGCGCTTGGGCGGCGTGCCCTCGTTGGGGCCGTCCCACAGGAGCGCCGTCTCACCGCCCGGATCCTCCAGCGTGAGCACCAGCTTGGACGGGTTGTTGTGCGCCAGGTCCAGCTCCACCGTGATGTCCTCCGGCACCGTCGCCAGGCCCACCACCGCCTGCGTCGCCGTCAGCGGCGTCGTGTTGCCCTGCAGCGTCAGGTCCGCGTACGCCGTGAACTCGCCCGACATCCACGCCGGACGGCACCAGCCCTCCGTCGCGCCCGAGTCCAGGCCGTGGCACGCCAGCCCCTCCTGACACGGCACGAAGCGCGAGCACGACTCGTGGTCGCCCGGGATGGCCAGCGTCGTCACACAGCGACCGTAGAGGCTGGAGCCGTCATACGGCTTGCCCTCGCAGTGGAGGTTCGTCCCGCACGTCCCCACGCCCGTGCACGGGTCGCCTTCCTCGCCCAGCTGCGTGGCCGCCTTGAGGTTCTGGAGCGCCACCGTGTTCACGGCCGGCAGCCGGCCCAGCTTCAGGATGTCGTAGAAGGGCCGCGCCGCCACCATCGCGTTCGCCGCCGCCGAGGGCACGTTGTACGTGGACTGCAGCGCCGTCAGCGACTGCGTGTTCACCACCGCCAGGACCCGGCGCGCCTCCGCGACGTTGAACGACACGCCCTGGTACGTGCCCACCCAGCCGTCCACCGGCAGCTCCACCCGGCCCGTGCCCCGGGCGTACGCCTCCAGCGCCGCCAGCGCCGCGGGCCCCACCTGGGGCAGCGCGTCCACCTGCTCGATGGAGACGAAGCGCTTGTCATCCGCCGTGTGCGAGATGCCGTCCGGCCCGAAGCGGTAGTTGATGATGCTCTGCGCCGCCAGCGCGTTGAGCGGCACCTGCGTGTCCAGCACATTGAAGGTCAGGGCGTACTCGTTGAGGAACATCACCACCCCGATGCCCGCGGGCGTGCCCGTGGCCAGCTCCTGCGTCTGCACCGCCAGCGCTTCGGCCGGCGTGTCCGACACCGCGGCAGCGCCGCAGCTCAGGAGGAGGGGGACCGAGGAAAACGACAGAAAACGACGGAGTCTGGAGTTCATGGCGTCCATGTACTCCAAGAAAGGCCGCGTGTCGGTGACCGTTCAGGTTCTCTCTTGATACAGGGCGATGACGCCGTGGACCTGGTCGGTGACCTGCTGGAGGCGGTCCGCCGCCGCGTGGGTGGCCTCCACGCGGGCCACCGAGGCCTGCATCAGCGCCGTCAGGTCCGACACGGCGGTGAAGATTTGTGCCACGCCCGCCGACTGCTGGCTCACCGACGCCGAAATCTGGCGGACGGCGTCCACGTTGCCATTCACCAGCCCGGACAGCATGCCCAGCCGTTCGCCGGAGGCGCGGATGGTCTCGATGCCCCGGCCCATGCGCTCGCCACCCTGGCGGGTGAGGTCCACCACCCCCTGGATTCGGGAGCGCGTGTCATCCAGCACCGCGCGCACCTGCTGCGTGGCCGTGACGGACTGGGTGGCCAGGCCCCGGATCTCCCGCGCCACCACCGCGAAGCCCCGGCCCACCTCTCCGGCCCTCGCCGCCTCGATGGCCGCGTTGATGGCGAGCACGTTGGACTGGTCCGCCAGGTCCTGCACGGTCCGGGTGATGCCGGCGATCCGCTCGGTGTACGCCGCGAGCTCCTGGATGCGCGCGGAGAGGTCCTCCGTCTGCGCGCGCAGGTCCGCCAGTCCCTCCACGCTCCGGCCGATGGCCTCCTCCACCGCCGCGCCCACGTCCCCGGCCTGCTGCGTGGCATTCAGCACCCGGGCCGCCTGCTCCGAGGCGACCAGCGACGTCTGACGGATCTCCTCCGCCGTCACCCGCGTCTCCTCCAGCGCGCGGGCCTGGCGGGAGAGCTCGTGGCGCTGCTCGCCGGTGGACTCCGTCAGCGTCCGCACGGAGTCGCGCAGCGCGTCCGCGGAGCCCATCAGCGGCCGGACGACCTGCTCCTCCACCGCGGTCCGGGACAGCTCCAGCTGCGCCTCGCGCCGCGCGGACTCCCGGAGGTCGCGCCGGCCCTGCACGCAGGAGGCGATGAGGAAGATGTCCTCGAACGCCACCCACGCGGTGTGCTCCATCCACCGCCAGGACTCGCGGGCGTGCATGCCGAAGATGGACTCCGGCCAGAGCAGGCCGCGCAGGAGGTGGTCCGCCGCCACCACGCCGCTGAAGGTGAGCAGCACCTTCCAGTCCCGGTAGATGGAGAGCAGCGCCAGCGAGCCGAAGATGTGGAAGTGCGTCTCGATGCGGCCGCCCATCAGGTGGATGAGCAGCCCGGACATCAGCGCCTGCCCCACCGCGATGACGTGCCGTGTGGACTCGAGGCCGGGCCGCGTGAGCGCGAGCACCACCGGAAGGCCGCCCAGGAGCAGGCCCAGCCCCACCGCGGCCACCACGTGGGAGTGGACCGTGCTCTGCAACCCCTCCCAGGCCCGGGGCGACAGGTACACCGCCGCCGCGATGCCGCCCAGCCACTGCAACGCCATCAGGACCACGAAGGTCCGGTCCGTCCGCCGGCCCAATGACAGACACTGCGCATCGAACAGCTGGCGCGCACGCTCGGACACGACCGATTCGGACAGCTGGATTCTCATCACGTGTCATCACCCGCGGGCGTGAGCGGTGTTTCGAGGGCACAGCCAAAAACAGGCGCGGTGGAGGGGCTGGAGGCCTCCGCGTCCAGAAGGTCCCGGATGGCACCGCCCCCCTCGCTGTCACCTTCGTGGCCTCGCGAGGGGGTGATGCCGCCGGCGAAGCGCTCCACTCCGTCCGGCGAGAAGAGGACCAGCTGTCCCGAGGTGCGCGCGCCCAGCTCGTGCGCCACCTGCCCGTCCACGTCCGCCACCACCTCCACCCCTGGCAGGGCCACGGCGCGCGTCCACAACTCCGAGCGCTCGAAGCCCGGCGGGGCTTCACGCGGCGCCCAGACGAACACGTGCGTGGAGAGCCGCGCGCCGTGCCGGTCCAGGAGCTTCGCCAGCTCCGACAGCGTCGCGCGGGAACACGGGCACCGCGGGTGGAGGAAGACGAGCAACGTCCACATGCCCGGCGCCCGGGTGAATCGCTCCGGCAACCGGCCAGGGGGCGTGGCCGCGAGCCCCGCGACATTCGCCTTCGCCCCCATGAGCCCCAGCCCCAGCACGCTCGCCACGAGCCAGCCGCCCACCAACCACGGCAGCGCCCGGCGCCGGAGCGCACTGTGTTTCAGGCCCTCGTCATGGGACGCCCGGGCCGGGGCATCCGCGGGGCCCTGCGAGACAACCGGGGCGGACATGCATGGTCATGCTGAAGAATTCCCGTGCCAATGGCAACGCGTATTCAAGCAACCAAGTCCATACACTCCCCAGCCCGGGAACAACGACAAGCCCGGTCGTCAGCCTCTTCCGGGAGAGAAGCCCGCCTTCCTTGCGGGCAAGCCCGGACTTCTATCCCTGAATTCTTGTTATCACCGTTCCCAGAGCCGGATTTCGGTCCCTGCACGGCGCACGAGCAGCGGGCTCGCGGCGCCGTCCACCGGCTCGATGCGGCCCGGAAGCGTCGCGGACTGGACGCACCTCCAACCGCGCGTGGCGAGCGCGGCGTGCACCTGGGCGCCGAAGCCTCCGCCATAGGACGTGAGCAGGTGGGACGCGCGCAGCCGGTTCAGCAGGTCGCGGCCGGCGTCCTCGGACAGGTAGTAGAGCACCTCCGCGAGCAGCACCAGGTCCGCCTCCAGCGCCACGTCCTCCGCGCTGGCCTCGACGATCCGCACACGCGCGTGGCTGCCCAGCCGCTCGCGCAGGCGCGTGACGAAGCGGGGCTCGGACTCCACGGCGCGGACGTTCGCCTCCGGGAAGAGCGTCAGCAGGTGCTCGGTCATGAGCCCCTCGCAGGCGCCCACGTCCACCACGCGCCGGGGCGCGCCCGCGTCGCGCAGCGTCCCGAGCACCTTCGCGGTGAGGGCGAAGCGCTCCCCCTCGTAGGTGGATTGGGCAAAGCCCCAGGGGTCCGCGAGCTCGGAGAAGATCTCCGGCTTCGTGAGGGAAAGGGCGCGCACCACGTCCGCGGCCCGCACCTCCGCGAAGGCCTCGATGCCGGGCCCGTCACGCACGGGATCCGTGCAGGCGCCCGCGCGGGCTCCGTCCGGACGCTCCCGGTAGAGCGCGTTGAGCAGGCCCAGCTTCCGCTGGAAGGCCGCGTCGTCCAGCACCGTGCAGGCGGTGGGCCTGGCGCCCGTCGCGGGGACCCACAGTCGCTCGAAGACGCGGCTGACGAGCAGCGCCACCTCGCGGTGCAGCGGGGCGTCCTCCTGCGGGCTGTGCGTGAAGACGCGGACGTCGCCCCGGGAGCGCTGCTCGCGGCACCACGGCCCCACCTCCGACGGGGACAGCAGGAGGTGCGTGCTCCTCGCGCCCAGGGCCCGGCCCACGGCCTCCAGCTCCCGGCCCGCGCTCCCGTCCTCCGTCACCACCGCGACGTCCGCCCCCGGCGCCACCGTGCTGAACAACCGGACCACATCCTCCGGGTGTGCCACGACGATGAGCGCCGGGGCCTGCTCGTTCTCAGCCATGTTCCGCGCTCCACATTGAAAGGGATTCCGCCAGGGGCTCAGCCATGGGCCGCGCTCCAGTCGGACACGTCCTGCGCCGCCTCCTTCGGGAAGCGGAGCAGCGGCAGCAGCTGCTCGCGGATGAGCGGCTCCCAGTGCAGCCGCTCCGACAGCGCCCAGCCCGTAGCGAGCAGGAGGCGGCCTTCGTGCGCATCACGCGGAAGCCGCCGCACCACCTCCTCCGCCACGCGCTCGGCGGTGCGCAGTTCCTGCTCTCTCAGGACGCTGGCGGGCAGCGCCTTCCAGGTCTCCATCGAGTGCGCCAGGCCCGCGACCCGAGCATCCGCCACCGGGTCCGACACCACGAGGTTCGGATGCGCGGCCTCCGACAGCCCCTGCCGCTCGCACACCGCCTTCAGCGCACGCCGGGCGCCGCTGGCTCCAGAGATGACGCAGATGGCGCCGCAGCCCAGGGCCTCCAGCTGCGCCAGGCCATAGGACTCGTACAGCGACTGCCCCAGGGACACGTCCGTGGCGCGGTGCAGGTCGTCCCGCGTGAAGTCCAGGCCCGCGGGCCACGTGGGCTGGTTCACCAGCGCGATGTGCAGGCCCGTGTCCTTCGCGTTGAACGCGTCCACCCGTGCCTTCAGGGCGCGTAGGTTGTCGGACGGCTCCGCCTCGTTCCACTCCGTCACCATCATCAGCAGCGCGGGCTTGCGCTCCGGTGGCAGCAGCGTGGCCAGGTGCTCGCACACGTCCACGTCGCGCCAGAGTCCCTTGCAGACCTCGTCCCGCGCGATGTGCGTGAGCAGCAGGCGGAAGTCCTTCCCCCACGACTTGCGCGCATGGGCCAGCACCTTCGCGCGCGCGGCCTCCTTCGCGTCCCAGCCCGTCTCGATGGGCCGGTGCCCGTGGGGCACCACCGTCACCGGCTGGAGCGCATAACGCACATCCAGGAACCGCAGCTCGTCCGCCACGGACGCGCTCACCGCGCCCACGCGGTCACACAGGTGGCCGTTGCGCAGGATTTGAAAGTTGGGCCAGGTGCTCACGGGGTACACCTGGTCCAGCGTCTTCCCCTGCTCCAGCCCCAGCCGCTGGATGTTGTAGAAGCGCGCGTCGGACGCGCCCTGCCCTGCCTCGCCGTACTCCACGAGCACGCGGGGCGTGCGCACCTCGCCCGCGTAGTACACGGTGCGGCACCAGCGCCGCCCGTCGAGCAGCGCCTTGTACGCGAGCGGCAGCGACAGGTGCTCCTGCGCCAGGATGACGGTCCCCGCCCCGTCCTTCGGGCGCAGCCGCTCCAGCGCGTCGAAGACGGGCTCCGCGAGCACGATGGCCAGCATCGCGTCGTGGTCCAACGCGGGCGCGTCCAGGAGGCCGTGCCGGACCGCCTTGCGGAACAGGCGGTTGACCCAGGGCGCCGCGCCCAGCCGCGTGCCGAAGCGCTCTCGCCACACGCGTGACAGCCCCCGCCACGCCGCCGGCCGCGGCCCCCGGCAGTCGAACGGGAGGTCCACCCCGAGCAGCGTGTGCAGCCGCGCGAGGAACTTCGGCAGCGTGCCCATCCTCACCCGGTAGCCCCGGAGCACGTCCGTGAGGTCCACGAGCAGCACCTCCACCGGACCGCCCGGAGCGTCGCGCCGCCCGTAGACGAACGACACGTCGTGCTGCTCCTCCACCGGCCGGAAGACGCGCGCCCACCGCTCCGGGTTGTCCCGGCGCAGGCCGCTGTAGAACACCTCGCCGTGCGTCTCCAGGTCGCGCGCCAGCGACTCCTCCGGCGCGTAGCTCCCCAGGCCGCACGGCCGCACCGTGGGGCTCACCAGCAGCGTGCGCGGGAAGGCCTGCCGGTACTCGGGCGCGGACAACAGGTGCTCCAGCACCACGCCCATCCCGCCCAGCGTGCGCGTGGCCTCATAGGAGAGGTGCACCAGCATCTCCCCCTCCGCCCAGGGCTCCCGCGTGCTCATGGCGCCACCGTCCACACGCGCTCGGCCATTCCCCGGCCCGCGCCCAGCCGCCGCGCGTGAGACTCCACCGCGGGCAGCGTCTGGGGCTCCAGCTGGCTCGCGTAGAAGGACAGCCCGCGCAGCTTCGCGGACCACAGCGTCGTCACGTCCAGGCACCGGGGCGACAGCCCGAGCGCCCACGCGTAGTCGACGATTTCATCCTCCGGGTGGTGCGCGGAGTACGGCAGGTCCTCGTAGTAGACGACGTTGCGCTCGCCGCGCAGGGCCCGCACCGCGTCGCGCACCATCAAGTGGTCCGCGTGGCTGGAGATGCCCAGGGGCACGTAGCAGACCGCGTCCTGGGACACGGTCGCCAGCACCTCGTCCAGCGCCAGCAGCACGCGCGAGGCCAGCGCCGACCGCGCCTCCTCCGACTCCACGGGGCCGCCCGGTGGCGCGCGCAGGCTGGTGTCGCGGAAGCCCAGGTGCACCAGGTCCAACCCGTGCGCCCGGGCGAATCTCCGGTCCTCGCCCATCCGCAGCGACGTCACCGACATGGCCCGCGACGGGTCCACCGGCAGCACGAACTCCCAGCAGCTCTGGGAGAAGACCGTGACGAGCGTGGGCACGATGCCCCGGGGCACGTCGAGCAGGCTCGCGTACGCCCCCAGCGCCACGTCGTCCGGATGCGGGGAGAAGAAGACGTGCTCCGGCCCCTCGTTCCTTCCATTGCGCGCGCGCTCAGCCACGGGCGCCTCCCGCGAGCGGCGGCGCGGGCCACGCGTCCAGCGGCAGGTCGTGCAGGTCGCCCTCGGGCGTCACGAAGCCCAGGACGACCACGCGCTCACCGTCGTTGTGCACCGTGTGCCGGAACGCCCGCACCGGCGCGTCCAGCTCGCGCGTCAGCCCTTCGGAGAAGCGGCCGGAGGTGATGAGCCAGTGCCCTTCGTCGTTGGGCATGAGGCGCGGCGTGTTCCCGTCCAGCCACACCAGCCCCGGCCGGGACTCGCCCAGGTTGAAGGTGAAGAAGCTCTTGTCCGAGTGCGGCTCCGACGCGTGCGCCACCACGTCCCGCCTGCGCCGCGCGGTGCTGGGCGCGTGGTACTTCACGAACCGCACCGCCCCTTCCGTGCGGCGGCGGAACAGCCGCGTGAGCCCCCCGGCGCGCAGGCCGTAGCCCAGCTCCAGCGCCTCCAGCAGCACGACGCCCACGGCGTGACAGGCGTCGTACGCATCCTCCGAGGCCTCCAGGAGCTCCCGCACCGGCTCCGGCACCACGCGGCGGCGGAAGACCGTCCACGTCGCGGGCTTGGCCATGAAGGCCTCGATGGGCTGCCGCACCACCGGCGACTCCGGGTACCAGGTGGCGTTGTAGCCCGTCTCGAACACCGAGGCCGCGGGCAGCAGCGCGTGCAGGTACGGATGCGCCAGCAGCGCGTGCTGGAAGGTTGCCTCGTAGCGCTCGAACAGACCCGCCAGGGCGTGCCGCTCCAGGAAGGCCGTGGGTCGCTCCAGGTAGAAGAAGCCGCGCTCCGACAGCTGGGTGACCAGGCGCCGCGCGAAGGACTCCCGCTGGCGCGGCGTCCCGGACACGAAGTCCTCCAGCTTGAGCGGCCGGATGCCCGCGAAGCGCTGGGGCTGACGGCGCACGAGGCCGTCCCGCGCGGAGGTGAAGGGTCTGGGTGGCAGGGACGGTGCCGGTGTCCGTGGCGCGGTGGCGGGCATGGGATGTCGGGTCGTCATGGGTGGGATTCAGGCTGGAACGTGTCGCAGGTTACGGGTGGCGTCTGACATGCGTGGATCCACCCGGACCCGGACCCGGGTCCAATGCCTCTCAAACCCAGTCACCTCCCAGGTTGCCCGGCACACACGCGCCGTCATTTACGCGTGCGAGGGTCGCGCTCCGTGAACGGGGGGCCCAGGGCTCGCGTCTAATTCCTGTCCTGCCTCCGCATGCGAGACGTCTGATCATCACTCGCTCCGGCCGCGTGCGGGTTCACCGCCCGGCACGGCTGACGCGTCATGCAGCTCCGCTGACGTGTCACACGGCGACGAAGATGACGCTCCGTCGCGCGTCCAGGTGCGCGTCTCGTCCGGACAACCACGGCGCATGAGCGCGGCATGTCGCTTGCTGTCTCCCTCCGCACTTGTTCCAGGAGAATGCATGCGCTTCATGAGCGGAGTCGTCGTCGCGGTCGGTCTTCTCGGGTGCGGTGGTCCGGAGGCCGAGCAGGCCCCCTTCGAGACAGTGGGTCACACGGACCAGGAGATCGTGGGAGGCATCGAGGCCCGGCCGAACTCCCACCCCTGGATCGTCAGCCTGCAGCAGTACGGCAGCCATTTCTGCGGGGGCAGCCTGGTGCGAGTGGGCGACAAGGAGGAGAGCGACATCGTCATCACCGCGGCCCATTGCGTCTATGACGGTCTCGCCAACGCCACTGCGGTCGCCGGGGCGCATGACCTGTACAACCCCACGTCCACGCAAGTGACAGCCCGGGTGACGAAGGCCGTCTACCACCCGCAGTACAATCCGGACACGACGCTGAACGACATCGCCGTCCTCAAGCTCGACAAGCCCATCAAGTTCGACACGACCGTCGCCAGGGCTTGCGGCCAGTCCTCGGGCATGCGCCCCAACCTCGCCCCCACGCTCGCGGGCGGCAACACGCGCGTCCCTGTCTGCCTCCCCTCCTCCGGGGCGCGCGTCGCGGACAACACGATGGCGACGGTCGCGGGCTGGGGACTGACACGCGAGGGGGGTTACGACACGTCAAGCATCCTGCTGCAGGTGGGCGTCCCCGTCCTCAGGCATCAGGACGTCGCCAATAGCTACAGGTCACAAGGAATCAGCATCGACGAAAATGCCATGTTCGGGGCTGGGTACAAGCAAGGGGGCAAGGACGCATGCCAGGGCGACAGCGGCGGGCCGCTCGTCGTCAATGGCCCCCAAGGCTACGTGCTCCAGGGCATCGTGAGCTTCGGGGTGGGCTGTGCGCGGGCAGGGCTGCCCGGCATCTACACGCGGGTCTCCAATTACATCCCGTGGATCAACACGCAGATCCGGAGCCTCAGCACCGTCAGGTAGGGCGCGCGGCAAGGGCTGCCCTCGCCAACTCCAGGTCCGTGTAGAGGCTCGCCTCGGGGATTCCCGCCTCCTTCAACTGACGAGCGGCGATGCGGTTGACCCACCACACCGTCCCCCCGGGACGCTGGTGAAACCGGGCGAAGCGCGGATAGAGCAGCGTCCCCATTCCCTCGAAGCCCGTCAGATCCATCAACAGCGGTGTCTCTGGGGGAGTCGCCGCGAAGAGCGAGTCCAGGGTCTCGGACGACAACGACGACAGCCTTCCGAAGAGACGAACTCGGCGAGGCGTCTCCTCGAAGACTTTCACGGGGAGCCCCGCCTCCAGATAGCCGTGGATGCCTTCCAGAAACGTGATGCTGCCGGCCTCGCGAGCCAGCTCGGTCGCGAGCCGAAAGAGCGCCAGGACCAGGGCATGATGCCGGGGCGCACGGTGGGCGTCCGGGCTCCACGCGACGAAACCGCGCTCTTCGCTCGAATGACGGAGGCGGAAATAGAGGCTGATTCCATCCATCCCGATGACGTCCGAGTCGGTCATCTCCAACGGGGCCAGGCTCGCGACTTCATCGAGGAACTGGCGTCCTCGCTCCTGGGGAATGGGGACACACTCCGGGAGGGGCAGGCTCTCGCTGGCAATCACCAGGGTGCCGTGGGGTTCGCGGAAGATCGTGGCGAGCGCGCCCTTCTCGAAGAACGAGGGGCTGAATTCGACGCCATGGAACGTCGCGGGATGCGGAGGCAGGTGCAGCCGGGGAACGTGCTTGTCCTCCTCCTCCACAATCACCTTGAACCCACAGGCCTCCGCCGCCGCACGGAGCTCGAGCATCTCCGGGTGCGAGAGTCTCCGCCCCGTCCACCCCGGCAGACCTCGATATTGGTCGCGCACACACTGAATCGACTCATTCGCGTGGACGGGGAGGATCTGCCGCAGGGAGGCCGCCTCTTTCAGCGTCAGTTCGGGCCCACGCCAGGGAATCTGGACGCGCCACCCAGACGCCGTCCCAGGGATGGGCGCACAGCAGGCAGCCGCCATGGCCTGGTCACACCGAAGACAGGGGGTGAAGACGATGCCACGCTCACGGGTGGAATCCCCGAAGCTCCCTCCGCAGCGGGGACAGGTCAGGCGCTCTTCCGGCTCGTCGTTCATCGCAAGCTCCACATCGCGAGTGCGCGCTGGGGACGCACCGCCTCGAAGGGGCCTGACGCGCTCCAAGCCCGCCTGGGCAAGGGTACGCGCCGTCCGCGCCTGGCGCACGCGACCCGGTCCTGCTCGTGAAACGCTGAGTCCTGTCCTTATGATGCGCGCCGTGTCACGGGCCCTTCCTGCCGTGGGTGAACGCATGTCCGTCGCTCTTGGAGTCCTCGCTGGTGTCGCCGTGCTGGTGCTCACCGCGCGCTGGTGGTTGATGCACCGGGTGGGCACACCCCGCGGTAGTGAGCCCTTCGACGGACATGTCTACCGGGTGGGCAAGGCCGTCATCGCCGAACGGCGCTGCGAGCAGCCCCGCGCCACGGTCATCGTCATGCACGGCTTCGTGGCGGACATGCGCTACTTCACGCACCACTACCGCGAGCCCGACCTCCAGCTCATCCTGCTGACGAGCTGCGACTACCACCTGCCCATCACCGACCCTCGCGAGGAACCCGCCCCCTGGGCGAAGGTGCCGGCCGAACCGGAGGGCACCATCTCCCATGACGCCGCGGTGCTGGTGCAGGCCCTGGAGCACCTGCCCCGGACGGACGTCGTGCGCGTCCATGGACATTCGCGCGGAGGCGCCGTGGTCCTGGAGGCCGCGAAGCTGCGGCCGGACCTGTTCGAACGGGTGGAGGTCGTGCTGGAGGCGCCCGTGCTCCCGCAGGCCCGCCCCTATCGGAGCCTGACGCCCTCGCAGCTCTGGCTGCTGCCGTTCCTCATCCCGCTGTGGCGGCTCGCGCCCATCGCGCGGCACAACCGGGGCGCATGGGGGCCGCTGGAGAATGCTCGCAAGCGTGAGCTCATCATGGCCTTCCCGTTCAACCCGAAGCGGGTGGCGACGATGATGGCCAACCTGCGGGACATCGAAGCCTGGAGCCAGGCGCGCGATGCATCCCTGTTCGGCAACCTGCGGCGCGGCACGGTGCTCGTTCCGGGGAAGGACCGGGTGCTGGAGTCCGCGTCCATGCGCGAGAGCGCCGGGCGCGCGAAGCCAGGGCTCGACGTGGTGGAGCTGGACGGGTGCAGCCACTTCGTCCTGTGGGACCGCCCGGATGCGATGCCCGTGCTGGCGCACACACCCGAACGGTCCACCGGCGGCGATTGAGCTACGCGCTCTTGCGACGCCGCATCATCGCTTCGTACGAACGGCCCACGCCCTGGGAGAGGATGAGCAGTTCGCCCACGTCCGGCGGGGTGAACTGCTCCGCTCCGTTGTCCACGTAGAGCAGGTGGACCACCTTGCCGCGCACGAGCAGCGGCAGGATGACCGCCGTGGTGGGGAACCCGCCACCGAGCAATTGGTAGAACATGCCCATCGCCGCGTCGCGCTTCACTGGACCGACGTAGTGGGAGCGCAGGTCGCGCACGAGGCGGAAGGTGCTCTGGTCTCGCAGCGGCACGCCGATGCGACGGACGCCTTCGTCGCTCACGCCCTGCCCCATGCCGTGCCAGCCGGTGACGAGGTTGCCCTGCACGGACAGCAGCAGGCACCGGCGCCACTTGCCCATCGCGAAGCGGAGCACCGTGCGGGCCACGTCCTCGCGGTCCGAGCTGCGTGCAAGCTCCGCCTGGGCCTCCGGGAACGTGAGCGGCGTGGGAGGGGGAACCACCGGCTTCGCGGCCACGGGCGGGCTCGCGGCGGCTCCCGGCGGCATCGCGCCCGTCGCACTGGCCTGGGCCGCGACGTGAGCGGGGACTCCCTGCGCACCCGCCTGGGCCGCCACATGCGCGGGCACACCGCGCGCTCCGGCTTGTCCCGCCAGATGCGCGGGCACCGCCTGAGCTCCGGGCTGACCCACCACGTGCGCGGGCACTCCCTGCTGACCCGTCATGTGCGCGGGCACTCCCTGCTTCGCCGCGCCCTGCCCCGCCGGACTCGCGGCGGCACGGGCCATCTGCGCGGGAACTCCCTGCGCGGGGACGGACGGAGCGACGTGCGCGGGGATGTCCACTCGCGGCGGCGCGGCCGCTCCGGGACGCGGCTGCGCCGGCATCGCGGGCCGGCCCTGGGGCGGCGTGGCCACTGGAGACTCCACCACCTCCTCGCCGGTGATGATGATCTCCCCCTCCAGCACGTCCGCTTCCGCATCCGAGCCACCGCGCAGCGCCTGCGCGTAGACGGACTGGAACTCCTCCTCGCTCATCAGGTCCGGCGGCCGCTCCGCCGCCTTCGCCAGCTCCGCCGCCGCCGCGCCCTTCGCGGGCCTCGGGCGGACGGCGTTCATGTCGATGGCCCGCAGCTGCCGGAACGCCTTCGCGTGGCGACGGAGCAGCTGGTTCATCCGGAACTCGGGGATGACCACCGGCACCACGCGCTTGCCCGTCTTGAACGCGATGGCGTCCAACGTCGTGAAGTCATGCGGGTTCAGCACCGCGACGCTCAACCGCGTCGCGTCCGCCCGCATCGGCAGGTACTCCTTGTCGTCCGCATCGTTGGGGTTCACCAGCGCCACGGCCTTCGGGTCGGGCACCATCTCCCCGGACGCGTAGGCGCAGTTGTGAAGCCTACCCAGCGCCTTGGACAGGTCCTGCTCGGACAGGAGGCCCAGCTCCACCAGGTTCGTCCCCAGCCGGCCGCCGTGGACCACCTGGGACTCCAGCGCCTCCTCCAGCCCCGCCGCCGACACGAGGCCGTCCTTCACGAGCAATTCACCCAGGCGCATGGGGCCGCTTGTAGCCATGCCCCGTCACCCTCCGCAAGCACCCGGCCGGGCACTCGCCCCTAGTCGTCTGGATGGTGGCTCAGCCCCACCCGGTTGCCCTCCGGGTCCCGCACATAGAGCGTCCAGCGCGTCTCGTGCTCCAGCGCCACGCCCGCGCGGGCCAAGGTCTCCACCACCCCACCCCGTGCCTCGCGGGCAATCCGGAACACGAGCATCAGCAGCCCCGGCGCCGGATGGCGGAACGGCTCCACCTCCGGCGTCCCGTCCACCGCCTCGATGGCCAGGAAGGCGCCCCCTGGGACGCCTACCCAGACGCTCCGCAGGGTGCCGTCCTCCCGCAGGTGGCGCTTGAGTTCCGGAAAGCCCAGCAGGTCGCGATAGAACGCCGTCACGCGCTCCACGTCCTTCGCTTGAATCGCCACGTGGTGGAAGCCCTGAACGTCCTTCATGGGGTTGATGGTAGGGTCTGCCGGCCCATGGCGCGACTGCTCATCGTGGAGGACAACCAGGAACTCGCCTCCCTCATCGCCACGGTCGCGGAGACCCGAGGCCATGAGGCGGTCACCGTCTTCACGGGTGAATCCGCGCTGGAGGCCCTGGGTCCCCACTCGCGCTTCGACGCCGCGCTGGTGGACCTGCTGCTGCCGGACATCCGCGGCAGCGAGGTGCTGGGAGCCCTGCGCGCGCACGCCATCCCCGCCATCGCCGTCAGCGGTGTGTACAAGGGCGACCGCTTCGCCCGGGAAGCCACGCAGGTGCACGGCGCCTGCGCCTTCTTCGAGAAGCCCTTCGAACTGGACGGCGTGATCAACGCGCTGGAGGAGGCCGCGGGCGTGCCGCCCGTGACGCACGGGGAGCTGCTCGATGAGGTGGACCTGCTCGTCCTGGAGGAGCTGGTCCAGGAGACGCCCGCGGCGGATGAGCCCGCGCTCGAGTCCGTCCTCTCCC
>NZ_RAWR01000480.1:0-634 GCF_003986945.1 Corallococcus sp. AB018
GCATGGGGGAGTTGGAGCCGGACGTGTTCGGCGCCTGCGTGGAGGCCACCGGCGGCAGGAAGGCGCCGGCCTTCGGCGCGTGCGGCGTGGCCCGGCCGGGCATCTGCATGGCCACGAAGGCGACGGCGGAGATGCCCACGGTCCACTTGAGCGTGTCGCCCCACTCGCCCGCCTGGGGCATCAGGGGGCCGGGCAGGCCGCGCCACGCCACGCCGGTGAAGACGAGCACCAGCGCGTAGGTGCCCATGCAGGTGGGGCACACCACGCCCAGTTGGGCGCTGACGGCGGCGAAGACGATGATGGAGACGACGCCCGCGAGCGCCAGCAGGCGCAGTCCGTTGGTGGCCGGGCGCACATCGCGGCCCGCCTTGGCCCACGCGAGGTACAGCGCGGAGAGGCCCACGGCGGCCAGGCCCCACACCAGGCCCAGGCCCGCGATGGGGATGCCCAGCGTGTCGTGCACGGCGCTGGCGAAGTCCGAGTTCCAGACGGTGGCGCAGTTGACGGTCTCGCTGATGCTGCAGGCGGTGGAGCCGCCCGCGCGCACCGTGAGCAACTCCAGCCATTGATAGACGGCGAGCCCGCTGGTGACGAGTCCCAGCGCCAGCAGCGCGAGTGCGCCACGGGTGGGAAC
>NZ_RAWR01000481.1:0-634 GCF_003986945.1 Corallococcus sp. AB018
TCCCTGAGGAGCACGTGCCCGGGGCGCTGGTGGGCGGCAGCCCCGCGGCGGACATGGGCGCGGGAGTGCCTGGCTGGGTCTGGGCGGCCGTCATCGCGGCGGCGGTGATTTTCTTCGTGGGGCGGGCGGTGCTGCCCGACATGTCGGAAACGCCGGGGCGCAATCTCCAGGTGGTGTCGGTGCCTCCGGGCGCGGAGGTGCGCTGGGACGGCAAGTATGTCGGGGTGACGCCGACGGCCCTGAAGGTCGCTCCAGGGGAGGACTCGCACCAGCTGGAGCTGCGCTACGTGGGCCACCATCCGTGGTCGACCACCGTGTCGCAGGCGGCGGTGCCGGAGCGCGTGCAGGTGACGCTGGAGCGCCTGCCACCCCCGCCGCCGCCCCCCGAGCCGGTGGTGGACGCACGGGTGCCGGAGCCTCAGAAGGCAGGCACCCGGAAGGGCATGCCGAGCATCAACGCCCAGGGCGAATCGCGCGAGGCCCTGGATTGGATCGTGGGGTCCCCGAACGCGGGGGCGGAGTACACGCTGGGCTTGGAGTTGCTCCTGGCGGGAAAGCCGGGGCAGGCCAGTGAGAAGTTCGGGACGTGCCTGAGGCTGGTGGAGACGGCCGCGGAGTGCCACCTGGGGATGGG
>NZ_RAWR01000482.1:0-631 GCF_003986945.1 Corallococcus sp. AB018
CTCAACACCGCGAGCCCCGGCTGGTGCTCGATGGGGTCCACCTTCCCCGCCTCGCGCTCCACCTCGAACGCGTCCTCCAGCGCCAGCACCGCCCGCGCGGCCTCCGCCTCCCCCACGCAGAAGCTGATGGAGGACTCGCTGGAGCCCTGCGTAATCAACACCACGGAGATGGACGCCAGCGCCATCGCCTCGAAGACGCGCGCGGCCGTGCCCGGCACGCCCTTCAACCCCGCCCCCGCGATGTTGATGAGCGCGATGTCCGGCAGGAACGACAACCCGCGCACCGGGTGCCGCGACACTGGCGCCGTGGCTGTCACCCGCGTGCCCGGATGCTCCGGCCGGAAGCTGTTGCACACCCGCACCGGGATGCCCCGCTCCCTCGCGGGCGCAATCGTCTTCGGATGCAGCACCTTCGCTCCGAAGTAGGCCAGCTCCATCGCCTCCTCGAAGCTCACCTCCTCCAGCGCGAACGCCTCCGGCACCAGCCGTGGGTCCGCGCTGAAGATGCCGTCCACGTCCGTCCAGATCTCCAACAGCCGCGCATCCAGCGCCGCCGCCGCCAGCGCCGCCGAGTAGTCCGACCCTCCCCGCCCCAGCGACATCGTCTTGCCGCGCGCATCCCCCCCAAAGA
>NZ_RAWR01000483.1:0-630 GCF_003986945.1 Corallococcus sp. AB018
GAGCGGGTAAATGTACGCTCGAGCGGAGAATCCGAGCATCCAGCTTCTCTCTGCACTGTTTTACAGTCCGCTCGAGCGGAGGATTGGGCGCTCGAGCGGAGTCATGTCTCAAGCTCGAGCGAGTGTCGAGCGGAGATTTCACCCATCCAGTACTTTTACAGTACGCTCGAGCGGGAAAGTTTACGCTCGAGCGTGTACCTTTGTTGCTTGTCCGCTCGAGCGGGGAAACCTGAGCTCGAGCGGGACTCTGCTTTCATGAAATGCTTTTAAATGTGCATCTTTGCATCCTCATCCCATTCTAGGCATTCTTAGGCCTAGTTTAAGACATCTTAATGAGGAT
Organism: Corallococcus sp. AB018; assembly: GCF_003986945.1. Classification (NCBI taxonomy): domain Bacteria; kingdom Pseudomonadati; phylum Myxococcota; class Myxococcia; order Myxococcales; family Myxococcaceae; genus Corallococcus; species Corallococcus sp. AB018. The sequence goes on from NZ_RAWR01000483.1 coordinate 341, forward strand.
ATAGATGTAGAACACACCAAGGCAAATTAGGGATTAAGTTATGGTATTTCCCAACTGTGTAGCTTAGTGTGTGTTCAACCTGTGAACTGTGTAGGGTTGGCGACTGGGGAGACGCGCTCTAGCATACTGTAGCCCGAACTCTGTGAGTAACAATTGTGTAAAGATATGTTCAACTGATATCTTTTGAATACTAAACTGAACTGTTTACTGAACTGGTATTACTGAATGAATGTATGTCCTTTATTTCTGAACTGTACTATGGCATCCTTAGTACCTACTGTTACTTTTAC
>NZ_RAWR01000484.1:0-628 GCF_003986945.1 Corallococcus sp. AB018
CCCTATATGGGAATATCATTTTCAGGTGCAGGTAACATGCCACCTCCAAGGACGTAGCTTGGAAGGCTAGAGGCGGACATACTTTTGTTGTTTTATTTTTGATGTATTACATGTATATTCAAGCCAAGGGCTTAATGTGTAAACGAGTTAGTACTCTTTTGTTGTAACTAAGTGTTAACTTGGAAAGCTGTAAGCCCGTAGGGCATTTGCTTTTGTTGATTAACATGTAATAATTTAGTAAAGAACTACTCTGATGAATAGAAGAATGTTTATCTTTTTACCAATGCATGTCTCTATTGATGGGTTTAAATGTGTTATTTTGAGGGCGTTACACACTCAATCATCTTTCTTCGTCTCCCTCTCTTCTTCCTTTAATTTTTCATTTCTTTACACTTGGCAATTTTGAAGTCCTCGTTGTTAAGGAAAAAGAACTGTCAACACAATCGCTTGATAATTGACTTGAATTTAATCTGTAAGGATTTTTCAATCCTTACTGACACGCTCGAATTTATGGTATTTTCCTTCGTAGGAAAAATAAGCCAACAATTTGCTAATAGTGTGAATTTAAGCGTGCCAGCAAGGATCAATCAGTCCTCAAAGAATTTTAATTGCCAACCAATTATCAGAC
>NZ_RAWR01000485.1:0-610 GCF_003986945.1 Corallococcus sp. AB018
GGGAGGTGGCTGTTAAGCACCACTCGCACACAATTTCGGCTTTGGACTAGGGTGCTCGGCCTCGTCGTCGGCGGAGCAGAAGGCCAATCAAGGTATGTCGAAGAAGCGCGTTCACGAAATCGCCAAGGAGCTCAAGAGCCACGGGATTGAGCTCGACAATAAGGAGGTCGTGACCGAGCTCGCCGGGCTGGGTTACGACGTCAAGAGCCACTCGTCCTCGCTGGACGATGACCAGGCCACCGCCGCGGTCCAGAAGATCCTGGACAAGCGCAAGCCCAAGCAGGCCGCTCCGCCCGTTGCCGCCAAGGGCTTCGTGGTGCGCCGCAAGGTCGGTCCTCCCGCGGGCGCGTCCGCCCACGAGAACCAGGACGCCTACGCTCAGGCGAACGAGCCCGCCTACGAGCCGGAGTCCGAGCCGCAGGGCGCGGCTTACATGGAGCCGGAGGCCCCGCAGGCGCCTGTCGCCGTGGAGCCGCCGTCCACCACCGTGGAGCAGGCCCCCGTGGCCCGCGCCCCGGAGGCCCCGGCCGTGACGGCCACGCCGCCGGAGGCGACCGTCGCCTCCATCGCCGCCGCCCCGGAGGCGCCGTCGGCGTCCGAGGCTCCGGCC
>NZ_RAWR01000486.1:0-602 GCF_003986945.1 Corallococcus sp. AB018
GGCGTAGCGAGAATTGAATAATTCCCTTACATCCTTTCTGCATTGTAATGTAGTTCGGTTTGTTTTATGCTTGTTTTAAACTGTTGCATGATATGCTTCATTACAGCTTGCTGCTTTGCATGATCATAAGTTATGCTCGGCTTTGTGCATTGTCTTGCATTTTACCCCTGCCTTCGGGCGCATATCTTGTTTGTCTTGCATGTTTGTCTAAGTCTTCGGCCTTGTCAAAAATGGGTCGTCTCTGGGCTTTGACATTCACTCCCGTCACTTATGACTTCCGAGTTCTGTCAAAGAGGGGCAACTGTAGACACCCCATTTTTGACCGTCCTTAAGACTTGGGCGTTACTGATGGTTTACTTGGAGGTAAAAGGTATGCAGGGCAAAGGTTCAAATTCGTCAGCAATGAGAGAGTCAAATCCCAACTTCACACCCCTTTTGGACCAAAACAATCTTGATCAAAAGATTTTAGATCTTAAAATCCTCTCTTTCAAAATGTTTTGAAAATAAAGTTCTTCGATGTTCCGAGGCTCACATTTTGTTAAATGTCGCGCTTTTCGATAAACCGAGCAAGGGCAAAGTGGAAATGAATGAAAGAGAGATGA
>NZ_RAWR01000487.1:0-594 GCF_003986945.1 Corallococcus sp. AB018
CTTTTTTAGAACTATAAAATGGCCAAAAACAAAAGCATGGTAGGCTGCCATTGCATGCAAGAATGGGGAATAAAAGAGGAGTATAAAGGTAAGTACAACATGGAAGTCCCAAATGGTGTTGAGCCCTTCTTCAATGTTGAAGAGGGGCTCAAAATAAGCCTAATATCAGTTTGAAACATGCTCAAAAACAGATTACTCATGGGCCAAAAATAGCATGCAAGATTATGGCATATAAGAGGATCAATGAAGCAAGTGCATCATGGAGGGCTCAAACAGGGTTGAGCCCTTAATGAAAAGTGAAGATGAGCTCAAAAGAGGGCCCCTTTCAGTTACGGCCGGAGCTGGAAACAAAAAGCATAGGGGGCTTACAAATGGATCAAGAAAAGGGGTCAAAAGAGGAGAAGTGTTACTCACCCTTGAAGACTAAAACTTTTGTTGCTTCTTGGATCAATTTGTAGCTCTTTTGGCCTTTGAGAAGCCTTCCTTGTTGCTGGAAATGGGGTGGTGGTGGTAGAGCTTGGTGGTGTAGAAGAAATGGTGCTTAGGGACTTAGAGATTTTCAAGGAAATGAGAGGTATAGAGATGGAGTTGTGT
>NZ_RAWR01000488.1:0-593 GCF_003986945.1 Corallococcus sp. AB018
TTTCCTGCCCCCCGACTGCGCAACGCGGCGGCGATGCTCTTCCTCGCGCTGCTCGCGACCTCCCCCGCTGCCGCCCGTGGGCGCTACTACAACCACTCCGGCGGCATCGAAACGAGTCATCCCGACTGGTTGAGCTGGATGCCCGGCTCGGCGAGCCTCGCTTCCCTGTCGCTGCCGGGAACCCATGACTCCATGGCGTTCACCTCGACGGGCGGTGCCCTCACCCAGACCCAATCCCTGAGCCTGAGAGCTCAGCTGGACGCGGGTCTTCGTGCCTTGGACATCCGGTGTCGCCACATTGGCGACCGGTTCGCCATCCACCATGGCGTCGTCTACCTGAACGCCAACTTCGACGACGTTTTGACAACCACCACCCAGTTCCTGCGCGACCATCCCGGCGAAACCATTCTCATGCGGGTGAAGGAGGAACACACCCCGGACGGCAATAGCCGGAGCTTCCAACAGACGGGTGTGGCTCCCATCCTGATCACGCGGCGCGCCGCACCCGAGCGCGCCGTGGCGCGAGAATGAGAGTCATGGCGGCGTCCCAACGGTCCGAGAGCACCAGAGCGCGGAGGTCGAGGATGTGCTGG
>NZ_RAWR01000048.1:0-48014 GCF_003986945.1 Corallococcus sp. AB018
GAGCGGGGCGGCCTGCTCGGAGTGGCGCACGTCGGGCGGGGGCTCCAGCCGGACGGCGTCCGCGCGCTCGCGGGCCTCCTCGGGGGTGGGCGCGTCCATCACCCACATCCCGGCCTCCACGCCGTTCTGCCCGGCGTGGGCATCCTGGAGGTGGGCGAAGCCCTGGTCCTTGAGGGCCTGCTCGAAGGCGGCCTTGCCCTCCGCGGCGGGAGGGTGCGCCGCGGCGGCCTCCGCGTAGGCGGCGAAGAAAACCCACAGGCGGGCCACCCGGTCCGACGAGGGCAGCGACGAGGGCCGCACCTGCGCGGACAGGAGCGCCCCGTCCGACGCGAAGCGCTTGCCCACCGCGAGGTGGCTCTCCAGGTCGTTCAGGTCGGACGGGATGAGCGACTCCACGTCCAGCACCGGCCCGCGCGCCTCGCCCGCGCCCAGGTAGGGGCTGGCGGTGGTGGGCACGGAGCCGGGCGTGCGGAAGCCGTCGCCGCCCTTGCGCCGGGGCGTCTGGGTGGCCGCGCCGGAGGACTCGAAGCCCGTGCCGGCGTCCGCGCGAGGGGCCCGACCCGTCCCGTCGGAGCGAGGGCCCCGGTTGGGAATGCCGACGCGGACCGAACGGGGGCCCACGTCGCCACCCTCCGGAGAGGCGCCGGCCTCCGTCCCTTCGCCGCCGGGGAGGCCGGGCTCGCCGGGCTCCGCGCCAGACTCCAACGGCGCGCCACCATCGGCTTCCGGCGGAAGCCCCACGGGCGGGGAGCCGATGCGGGTGCGGTCGCCAGACGAGGTGGTGGGGGTGGAGGTCTCCATCCCGTCATCGCGGAACGGAGACGCCGGCGATGGGCCCGTCGGCGCAGAGGAGCCACCGCCGGAGCGGGGCCCACCAGAGCCGGGAGGACCTCCTGCGCGGGGGCCGCGGATGTCGCCGACGTTTCCCATCACGAAGGATTCTCTCACAACGAGAACCCCGAGTTGCATGGGGGGCTACTCCCCCTCGCGCTCCACCTCCACGGGGCTGGTCATTCCGTTGGCATCCAGACGGACGCGGTACACGGCGTTGAGGCCGTCGCCATCTTCGTCCACGCGGGCGAGGCAGGACACCTCGGGTTCACCCACGGGGCTCTCCTCCGCCCGCACCTCGTACTGGAGGTGAACGATGGGGCCCGGGTCGAAGCCGATGCGGTGGAAGTCCTCGTGGTCCTGCGGGAAGGGCACGCCCTCGCCATGTCGAGGCACGGGCGCGGGATAGGGCGCGATGGGCACGTAGTCGCCGTGCTCGTCCCGGAAGGCCTGCACCGCGTCGCACAGGGCCAGCACCTGGACGCGGGCCTCATTGGCCACCCGCTCCGGCGACGCGCGGCTCCGGCCCGACGCCCCCATGATGGGCAGGTAGGCGATGTACAGGCAGCTCATGGCCACGGCGAGGAACACCGTGACCGCGACGCCCAGGCGCACCGCGAGGTTGCGGGGGCGCGCGGGGCCGGGCTCCTCGGGCTCCGGAGCCGAGGACATCAGGCCCACTCCCGGGGATTGCGCAGCACCTCCACCAGCCGGCCTTCGGGCGTGCCGGGCTCCGGGTGGTAGTCGTAGCGCCAGCGCACGCGCGGCGGCAGCGACATGAGGATGGACTCCGTGCGCCCCTGCGTCTCCAGGCCGAAGATGGTGCCCCGGTCGTAGACGAGGTTGAACTCCACGTAGCGGCCCCGGCGCACCTCCTGCCAGTAGCGCTGCTCCTCCGTCACCGGCGTGTCCTTGTGCTTCCGCGCGATGGGCAGGTACGCGGGGATGAAGCTGTTGCCGCACGCCTGCACGAACGCGAACTCGCGCTCCAGGTCACCGCCCATGTTCTCGAAGAAGATGCCGCCCAGGCCGCGCGCCTCGCCCCGGTGGCGCAGGTGGAAGTACGAGTCGCACGCGGCCTTGAAGCGCGGGTAGTACGTGGGGTCGTGCGCGTCGCACGCGGCCTTGTGCGCGCGGTGGAAGTGCGCCGCGTCCGCTTCGTCCAGGTAGTACGGCGTCAGGTCCGCGCCGCCGCCGAACCACGCGCGCCCGCCCTGGTGGATGAAGCGGTAGTTGGCGTGCACCGTGGGCACATGCGGGCTCTTCGGGTGCAGCACCAGCGACAGGCCACCGGCCCAGAAGGTGCGCCCCTCGCCCTGGAGCTTCCTGGCGAAGGCCTCCTCCAATTCGCCATGGACGATGGAGATGTTGACGCCCGCCTTCTCCAGGACGGCGCCATCCTCCAACACGCGGCTGCGGCCGCCACCGCCTCCAGGGCGGCTCCACGCGTCCTCGCGGAAGCGGCCCTGGCCGTCCAGTTCCTCCAGCGCTCCGCAGATGTCGTCCTGGAGCTTCTGGATGAAGGCGGCCATGCGCCCCTTCAAACCCTCCACATCCACCGTCGCCGTCATGCCCGTTGTCTCCCTGTCGCGGGTTGAACGGGCAGACACACTACTAAGGGCCCTGGGCGGACGGGGCCTCGAAGTCCACGGGAGGCGTGGATGGCGCCAGGTTGCCCGCTGCATCGAAGGCCTCGATGCGCGCGCGATAGCTGCGCCCGTCCTCTAGAGAGAAGGCCCCACCGCAGGCCTCATGGCCCAGATAAGCCGTATTGCCTTGCACGGGCAGCAGGTACTGCTGGGGAGAGATGCCCAGCCGGCGCGGCGACAGCTTCACCACCAGGAAAGCGGGGCTCTCCTCGCGTAGCGCCAGGTTGAGCTTCACGAAGCGCGCGATGCCCTGGGGCGAGCGGCGCACGAAGCCTTCCGAGACCGCGGGGCGCTTCACCCACTTGGGTGCCTTGGTGTCCGGCCCCTTGCCGCTCAGCCACGAAGGCTGCGCGCCCACCTGTCCGTTGAGGAGGGCGATGTTGGGGAGCACCTCCTGCAGGTTCAGGAAGTAGCGCTTGTCCGGCTGCATCGGCTCCGCCAGCTTGAGGATGATGGTGGCGCGGCCCAGGGAGCTCTCCCATCCCTTGGTGACCTTGAGCTTCACCTCGTGGTCGGTGGAGACCAGCTTCAGCGGCTTGCCCACCAGTCCCAGCACCGGCGACTTCGCGGTGCCCACGCCTTCCAGCAGGATGCGCATGTTGGTGGGGACGATGCCGCCCGGCGCGGGATACAGCTGCACTCCGTCCCCGGTGCACTGGGCGGAGGCGTTGGCGGCGGACAACAGGGCAGCGGCGAACACGAGGGCTCGGAACACGATGCCGCTCAGTGTGCGCCGGGAAAGGCCGCGAGGGAAAGTCCCGGCGGCTCCTGCCCTTCAGTGCTTGGGGCCTTCGTCCTCGCCCAGGGTGATGGCGCCGAAGCGCGCTTCGTAGCGTTGCACGTTTTCCTGGAGTGCCTTCAAGAGCCGCTTGGCGTGGCGTGGGCTGGTGATGATGCGCGAGCGGACGCGGGCCAGGGGCTGCTGAGGTTGGACATAGAGGAAGTCCAACACGAACTCCGAGTCCGTGTGATTCGTCAGGACCAGGTTGCTGTACTGGCCATTGGACACCTCTTCGGTCATCTGCACCTGGAGCTGCACTTCAGGGGGCTTCGTCGGAGTGTCGGCCATGAGTCAGGCGGCATAGCGCCTGGGGCCCGTCGTGGCCAGTGTCCTCCCCGTGAGCACGCGCTGGCGCGACATCGACGGAGAGTCCACCGCGCCCTTCACGCTGGGGCGGGGGCCGGACGCCTGCCTGCTCCTGCATGGCTTCACCGGCAGTCCCTGGGAGGTGCGTCCCCTGGGTGAGGCCCTGGCGGCGCGGGGGATGCGCGTGGTGGCGCCCAGGCTTCCGGGCCACGGCACCACGCCGGAGGCGATGCTGGGCGTGGACTTCCGCGACTGGCAGGCCTGCGCGGACGAGGCGCTGGCGTCGCTCTCCGGACACCGTCGCGTGTTCGTCGCCGGACTGTCCATGGGTGCGCTCCTGGCGCTGCGGTTGGCCGCGCATCAACCGGAATCCGTGCACGCGCTCGCGCTGGTGGCGCCCGCGGTGCGCTTCCGGGGCGCGCGCATGGCGCTGGTGAGACAGCTGTGCCGCACGCCGCTGCTCGAATGGACCACGCCGTGGGTGGACAAGGGCGGCACGGACATCTCCGACCCGGAGGTGCTGGCGAAGGCGCCGGTGCTGCCCGCGTTCCCGGTGGCCCGGCTGCGCGACCTGTGCAGACTTCAGGACCTGGCTCTGGCGGACGCGCCGAGGGTGCGCTGCCCGGTGCTGGTGGCCACCGCGGAGCAGGACCACGTGGTGGATCCGGAGGGCGGACGCTGGCTCGCACGGCGGATGAAGGCATGTCCCGAGGTGCGGCACGTGGCCTATCCGGAGGGCTTCCACATCATCCCGCGCGACGTGAGCGGTGCGCGGCTCGCCCGGGAGGTGGGGGACTTCCTCCAGCCGTGGCGTGCGGAGGAGGACTTCAGGAGCCGACCGGATTGGCCGGAGCAAGACGCGCCACCGCCGTGAGCAACTCCACCGCGTCGAGCGGCTTGGTGACGAAGGCGCTGAAGCCCGCGCGAAGGGCGCGGTCGCGGTCCTCGCGGCGCGCGGCGGCGGTGACGGCGAGCGCGGGCACACCGCCTCCGGATTCCCAGGGCAGCGCGCGCAGCCGGTACAGGAGCGAATAGCCGTCCTCGCCGGCCAGCGTCACGTCCGTCACCAGCACCGTGGGCGGAGAGCGGCGCACCTCGTCCATGGCGTCGGTGACGTTGGTGGCGGTGAGCACGTGCGCGCCCACGCGGGTGAGCAGCACGGACATCCACTCGCGCGCGTCCGGCTGGCCATCCACCACCAGCACGCGCTGGCCCTCCAGCTCCGGGAAGCGCGGCAGCGTCAGGCCCTCCACGGGGCGCGGCACGCGCAAGGAGCCCGGGGCCGTGCCCACGCGCGAGTTGGGCAGCACGACCGTGAACGTGGCGCCCCTCCCCAGCCCTTCGCTGACGGCCGTCACGGTGCCGCCGTGCAGCTCCACCAGGTGCCGCACGATGGACAGGCCCAGGCCCAGGCCGCCGTGCTGGCGGCTCACGCCGGTGTCCGCCTGATGGAAGCGCTGGAAGAGGAAGGGAAGGAAGTCAGTGGGGATGCCCTCGCCGTCGTCGCGCACCACCAGCTCCGCGCCCTCGTCGCACGTGCGCGCGGACACCGTCACGTGGCCGCCGTGCGGAGTGAACTTGATGGCGTTGGAGAGCAGGTTCCACACCACCTGCTGCAAGCGGTCCGGGTCGCCGAACAGCGGCACGCCATCCTCGTCCACGGAGACATCGAGCGTCAGCTCGCGCGCGAGCGCCGTGGGCCTGACGGCATCCAGCGCCGCCTCCACCACGTGGCCCAATTCCAGCGGCACCGGCTCCAGGCGCAGACGGCCGTTGGCGATGCGGCTGATGTCGAGCAGGTCCTCGATGAGCTGTCTTTGCGCGCGGGCGTTGCGCTCGATGGCCTCCACCGCGCGCTGTCGTTTGTCCTCGCCCAGCAGGCCCTGCCGCAGCATCTGCGACCAGCCGAGGATGGACGTGAGCGGCGTGCGCAGCTCATGGGACACCGTGGCGAGGAACGCGTCCTTGGCGCGGCTGGCGGCCTCCGCGACGCTCCGGGCCGCGCGCTCCTCGTCGTACAGGCGCGCGCGGTCCAACGCCTGCGCGCACAGGCGGCCCACCGTCAGCAGGAAGGCACGCTCCGGCGCGTCGAAGTCGCGCGCGTCGCCGAAGCCCAGGCCGAGCGCGCCGAACACGCGCCCACCGCTCACCAGCGGCACGGATGCCCAGGCCAACAGGGTCCGCTCGCGGGACAGCTGCGCGAGCCTCGGGTAGCGAGCCATGCACTCCGTCCACGAGCCCAGCGCGCAGGGCTCGCGGGTGCGCGTCACGTCCGTGAGGGGACAGGTCGCGGAGACCTCGAAGCGCTGCCAGCCCTCCAGCTCACCGGGAGCGAAGCCATGCGCGGCGGCGCGCTCGAAGACGTCCAGGCTCGTCCCTTCTGGCACCACCACCAGGCCGGTGAGGGCCCCCATGGCGAGGGCGCCTTCGCGAGCGGCCACCTCCACCACTTGCGCGGGGGTGAGCGCTTCGGAGAGCGCGGCGGTCATCGCCTGGAGGCGTTCGGTGCGCCAGGCCGCGGTGGTCCACGCGGCGCGGCGGGTGCTCACGAGCTCCGTCACGTCCACCGCGAAGGCGAGCACGCCCTCCACCTTCCCCTGCGCGTCGCGGCGCGGCAGCAGGGACAGGTTGAAGAAGAGCTCCTCGTCGGCGGGGCATGCGCGGGCGGATGCCTCGCGCAGGTGCAGGGCTTCTCCGGTGGCGAAGACGCGGTCCCAGGCCTCGTGCCAGCCGGGGCCCTCCAGCTGGGGGCAGGCCTCGCGCAGGGGGATGCCCACCTGACCTCGCGTGTCGAGCAGCGGCAGTCGCGTGGAGGTGCTGAACTCGATGTGGTGGCCGGGGCCGCGGTAGAGGCCAAAGAAGGCAGGGAGCTGCTGAAGCAGCTCATGCAGCGGCGGGGGCACACTGCCGGACGCCGCCACCCACCCGGCCTGGGCTTCATTCATGTGTGGCCCCCCCTACCCCGCGGAAGGCAAGGCTTCCGGCGAGGAGAGGTGGCCATCAAACACCGGGACGTGTCGGCACGCACGAAAAGCAACCCGGACAACCTGCCGGGTGTCATGGGTTGAGCGCTCCCTGGCGCTGCTGGCGTCCAGTAGCGGGCATCCCTCCCGGTTGGACGGGGAAACGCTCCCGGATGCCGGGCATCGGCTATGTCGGATGCCCGGCATGCCTTCTTCTCCTCCCGATTCGCGGCCCCTCGTCGAACTGCGCGGCGTCACCAAGTCCTACGCGGAAGGCGATTCCGTGCGCGAGGTGCTCTCGGGCACGTCGCTCTCCCTGCACCGGGGCGAGTTCGTGGTGCTGCTGGGCCGCAGCGGCTCCGGCAAGTCCACGCTGCTCAACCTCATCAGCGGCATCGACCAGGCGACGCACGGCGAAATCCTGGTGGAGGGCCGCGACCTGGGGCGCATGCCGGAGCGGGACCGCACGCTGCTGCGCCGCGAGCGCGTCGGCTTCATCTTCCAGGCGTTCAACCTCCTGCCCACGCTGACGGTGGAGGAGAACGTGCGGCTGCCGCTGGAGCTGCTCGGCCGCTCGAGCGCCGAGGCCAGCGCGCGGGCGCGGGAGTTGCTGGAACGGGTGGGATTGGGAACGCGCGCGAACAGCTTCCCGGACCGGCTCTCCGGCGGAGAACAGCAGCGCGTGGCGGTGGCGCGAGCCCTGGCCCACGCCCCGCCGCTGCTGCTGGCGGACGAGCCCACGGGCAACCTGGACGAGGAGACGGGCGGACAGGTGTTGGACCTGTTGGAAGGGCTCACCCGGCAGGGCAACGCGTGCGCGCTCATCGTCACGCACGAGCCCGCGATGGCGGAGCGCGCGGACCGAGTGCTGACGATGGAGAACGGACGCTTGGTGGAGCGCCCCGGCGGTGCGCGCGGCCGGGGGACGCCATGAGGGCGCTGCTCGCACGCTCCAGCCTGCGGCACCTGGGCGGGCACCCGTGGCTCACGGCGCTGTCGCTCCTGGGCATCGCGATGGGCGTGGCGGTGGTGGTGTCCATCGACCTGGCGAGCGGCAGCGCGCTGCGAGCCTTCGAGCAATCCACCGACGTCGTCGCGGGTCGCGCCACGCATCAAATCGCAGGAGGAACCTCCGGTCTGCCGGAGGGCGTCTACACGGCGCTGAAGCTGCGGCCGGACTCACCAGACGCGGCGCCCGTAGTGCAGGGCTTCGTGCAGGTGGAGGGCGGCAACCACCGCACGCTCACGCTGCTCGGCCTGGATCCGTTCGCGGAAGCCCCCTTCCGGGACTTCTCCAGCGGGGGCGCGGTGGGGGACGTCGGCACGCTGCTCACGCGGCCCGGCACGGTGGTGATGGGCGCGAAGACGGCGCGGAGCCTGGGCGTGAAGGCTGGGGACACGCTGCCGGTGATGGTGACAGGACTTCGCCGGGAGCTGCGCGTATCGGCCCTGCTGACGCCTTCGCAGGAGACGACGGAGCGCGCGCTGGAATCGCTGCTCATCGCGGACATCTCCACCGCGCAGGAGGTGCTGGGCCAGGAGGGCCGGCTGACGCGCGTGGACCTGCGCTTGAAGGGCGGCGAGGCGCAGGCCGCGGCGCTGAAGGCCACGCTGCCGCCGGGCGCGGAGTTGGTCCAGACGTCCGGGCGCGCGGGCACGGTGGAGCAGATGACGCGGGCGTTCCGAACCAACCTCACCGCGCTGTCGCTGCTGGCGCTCGTGGTGGGGATGTTCCTCATCTACAACACGATGACGTTCTCCGTGGTGCAGCGGCGCGGGATGCTGGGCCGGCTGCGCGCGGTGGGCGTGACGCGAGGCGAGCTGTTCGCGGTGGTGCTGGGCGAAGCCCTGCTCCTGGGAATGGTGGGCACCGCGGCGGGGCTGCTCCTTGGCATCCTGATGGCCAGCGGACTGGTGGGCCTCATCACCCGCACCATCAACGACCTGTACTTCGTGGTGAACGTGCGGCGTCTGTCCTTGGAACCGTTCACGCTCATCAAGGGCCTGAGCCTGGGCCTGGGCGCGACGGTGCTGGCGGCGCTCGTCCCCGCGTGGGAGGCGGCGCGAGCGGCACCGGTGACAGCGCTGCGGCGCTCGACGGTGGAGGACGTGTCGCGCAACCGGGCGCCCCGGCTGGCGGTGCTGGGGTTGATCATCCTGGCCCTCTCGGCGGCGGTGCTCGCGTGGCCCACGCAGGCGCTGATGCCGGCGTATGCGGGGCTCTTCGGCGTGCTGCTGGGCAGCGCGCTGCTGGTGCCTTGGGTGACGGAGAAGCTGACGGTGGCGGCGGCGCGGCCGCTGGGCGCGATGTTCGGTCCACTGGGACGCATGGCGGCCCGAGGCGTGACGGCAAGCCTGTCGCGCACGGCGGTGGCGCTGGCGGCGCTGATGGTCGCGGTGGCGACGACGGTGGGCGTGGGCCTGATGGTGTCCAGCTTCCGAGGCACGGTGGCGGCGTGGCTGGAGTCCGCGTTGCAGGCGGACGTGTTCGTGTCACCGCCGTCACTGGTGGCGCGGCGCGGGGATTCGTCGCTGGTGCCGGGGCTCGCGGAGAAGCTGCGGTCCACGCCCGGCGTCGAGGCGAGCGGATCCATCCGCGTTATCCACGTGCGCATCAACGACGTGGACACGGACCTGCTGGCGGTGGACTTCGCGAAGGGCCACGAGCGGACGTACCGCTTCAAGGAAGGGCGCGCGGAGGACGTGTGGCGACAACTGGACGCGTCACCGGACGCGCTCATCGTGTCGGAGCCCTTCGCGTTCCACCGGGGCGTTCACGCAGGCGACACGCTGCGAGTCGCCACCGACAAGGGGCCGCACGACTTCCGCGTGGCGGGCGTGTACTTCGACTATGGCTCGGACGTGGGGACGGTGCTGATGCCGCGTGCCACGTATGAGCACTGGTACGAGGACCGGGGCGTGTCCGGCCTGTCCCTCTTCGCCGCGCCCGGACAGGACGTGGACGAACTGGTGGCCCGCGTGCGCGACCGCGCGGGCGGTGAGCAGGCCTTGAACGTGCGCGCGAACCGGGCGCTGCGGCAGGCGTCGATGGAGGTGTTCGACCGCACCTTCACCATCACGCAGGTGCTGCGCTTGCTGGCGATTGGCGTCGCGTTCGTGGGCGTGCTGAGCGCGCTGATGTCGTTGCAGTTGGAGCGGGCGCGCGAGTTCGCGGTGCTGCGCGCGACGGGGCTCACGCCGGGACAACTGTGGGGCATGGTGTCGTTGCAGACGGGCCTGCTGGGCTTGCTCGCGGGGCTGTTCTCCGTGCCGCTGGGGTTGGCATTGGCCTACGTGCTGGTGCACGTCATCAACCAGCGCTCGTTCGGGTGGACGTTGCAGCTGGTGGTGGCGCCGGGCGTGGTGGGACAGGCGCTGGTGCTGGCCCTGGTGGCAGCGGCGCTCGCGGGACTGTACCCGGCGTGGCGCATGGCGCGCGCGAACCCGGCCATGGCGCTGCGGGAGGAGTGAGGCATGGGGCGGGGACTCGTCATCGGGGTGGTGTTGGTGCTCGCCGCGCTGGGCGTGGCGGTGGGCGTGGTGCTGCGGGACACGGAGGACACCGGGCCCGCGAACACAGGCGGCATGACGGTCGCGTCCGCGATGGGCGGAGACGGCGGCACGGAGGGCTACGCGCGCGCGATGGAGCCCCGGCCCTTCCACTTCCCGGAGGACCACGGCCCCCACCCCGACTTCCGCACCGAGTGGTGGTACTGGACAGGAAATCTAGAGACGCAGGACGGGCGCGCCTTCGGCTACCAGTTCACGCTGTTCCGCAGCGCGCTGTCGCCAGAGCAGCCGCAGCGTGAGTCCAGCTGGGGCACGCGGCAGGTGTTCATGGGGCACTTCACGCTCACGGACGTGAGCGCCGGGAAGTTCCACGTCACCGAGCGCTTCAGCCGCGCGGCGCAGGGGCTTGCGGGCGCGGACGGGGCGCCCTTCCATGTCTGGCTTCAGGACTGGGACGTGCGCAGCGAAGGCACGGGCGGCACGTGGCCCATGCACCTGCGCGCGCAGGGCGACGGAGTGACGCTGGAGCTGACGCTGGACGAGGGCAAGCCGCCGGTGCTCCAGGGTGACAAGGGTTTGAGCCAGAAGGGCGCGGAGCGGGGCAACGCGTCCTACTACTACTCGATGTCGCGCATGCCTTCGCGGGGCACGGTGTCGGTGGATGGGCAGACGGTGCAGGTGAAGGGCGAGAGCTGGATGGACCGCGAGTGGAGCACCAGCGCGCTGAGCGGCGACCAGGTGGGCTGGGACTGGTTCGCGCTCCAGCTCTCCGATGGCAGCGAGCTGATGCTCTACCAGCTGCGCAAGAAGGACGGTTCGAAGGACGCCTTCAGCGCGGGCACGTACATCCCCGCGACGGGTGAGGCCGTGCACCTGACCGCCGATGACATGCAGTTGGAGCCCCGGGGCACCTGGAAGAGTCCGCGCGGCGGCGAGTACCCGGCGGGCTGGCGCGTCCAGGTCCCCAAGGTATCGCTGGAGCTGACCGTGACGCCGAAGCTGCCGGACCAGGAGCTGCCGGTGCTGGTGCGCTACTGGGAGGGCGCGGTGACCGTGGACGGCACGCGCGAGGGCCAGCCCGTGCAGGGGCGCGGCTACCTGGAGATGACCGGGTACGCGGATGTGCCCCGGAGCGATGAGACCGTGCGCAGCCGCACGCCGTGACTCAGCCCCGGGCAGCCCGATTCACCTGGAGGGCGTGAGCTTCCTTCAGGTACGGGCGCAGCAGCCGGAGCGTTTCGTGGCTGGGGTTGAGCACGCTCAGCCAGAACATCCGCGAATAGGCCGGGTGCGGTAGGAGCACGTCCAGATCCGTGTAGTCCACGCGCGGGTCGAGCACCGGGAACAGCTTCTGGAAGCTCTCCTTGCTCAAGCCCAGGTTCAGCCGGAACACCTCATCGCGGTCCAGCTCCGAGTGATGGTCGAACTCGGTGTCCCGGGTGACGATGGTCGCGAAGGGGTGCTTCCGCTCGTCCCCCGCGAAGAAGAAGAGGTCCGGCGTGGAGGTGTCCATGTGCACGTCCTTGAACGCATCCTGGATGTACTCCGCCAGCGCTTCCAGGCTGATGGCTCCTGTCATGGCGCACTCCTCCGAGTCGTACCGGAGTCGCTCTATCACGCATGGAAACAGCCGGTCATGCTCCCCTCCCACTTTCCCGGAGTGACCCGCGATGCATCTTCCAGGGATGACCGCCGTTTCCTCACGGCTGTTGTTGGGGCTGAGCCTCGTGTTCGGGATGAGTGCCGCGGCATGTGGCGGGCACGACGATGACGGCCTGAACTGCAAGGTGGGCGATCCCCAGTACCAGACGGACCTGTCCTTCGGCCGGAACCGGGTGGGCAACGAGCCCGTCAGTGAGGCCGAGTTCCAGGCCTTCGTGGATACGGTCGTCACGCCCCGCTTCCAGGATGAGCTCACCGTGTACGACGCCAACGGGCAGTACCGGTTGGAGTCCGGCGAACTGATTCACGAGCAGACCAAGGTCATCGTGCTGCTGCACGATGGCAGCGCGGCACTCTCGGCTGACATCGAAGCCATCCGAGAGGAGTACAAGAGCCAGTTCGACCAGGAGTCGGTGCTGCGCATCGACTCCCTGCCCTGCGTCGCGTTCTAGACCGCGAAGCGCTCCCGGATCGCCGCGGCGCCCCCGCGCTCCAGCCACGCATCGAACGTGAGCAGGCCTGGCGCCAGCCGCCGCAGCGCCGGGATGTCCGCGCTCTCGAACACAAAACCATCCTCGAACAGCTTCACGAGCTTGCGCAGCATCGGGCTCGCCGCAAGCATCTCTGGCGGAAACCGTGAGTAGGAGATGGACGTCCCGGTGGCCCGGCCGATCTTCTCCGCGAGTGCACTGCCGGTGAGCGAGTCTCCCGCCATCTCCAGCGTGGTCCCCACGTACGTGCGCGGATCCGCGAACACGCGCGCGGTCAGTACGCCGATGTCCTCCCCCGCGATGAACTGCATGGGCTGCTCCGGCTGGATGAAGAACTGGAGCGCCCCCCGTGCCAGGCCGAAGTCCGGCACCAGCAGCAGCTCCATGAAGGTCCCCGGCCGCACGATGGTCGCGCGAAGGCCACTGGCCCGGACGTGCTCCTCGATGCGCCACTTGGTCTCGAAGTGGTCCACACCCGTGCCGGGACGCAGCCCCAGCACCGACGTGTAGACGAAGTGCTCTACGCCTGCCGCCTTCGCCGCGTCCGCGATGGATGTGCCGAAGCGGACCTCGTCGTCGTCCGTGACGCCGTAGCTCGCCTGTGCCGAGCTGGGCTGGATACTGAAAACACCGTAGGCCCCCGCGACCGCACGGTCGAGCGACGCGCGGTCCCCCATGTCCCCACGCACCAACTCCACGCCCGCCGCTTCAAGCTCGCGGGCCTTCGCGCTCGCCGGGTCCCGCACGAGCGCGCGGACCCGCCAGCCGTCCTTGAGCAAGGCTCGCGCCGTCGCGCCTCCCTGCTGCCCTGTCGCTCCCAGCACCAACACGGTTTCGCGCTTCGTCGCCATCAGGTCCTGCCTTTCCCTTGCTAAGCGGAGGATTGCTCCGGTTAAATGCGGAGCTATCCTCCGTTTTTCAAGTGGCAATGACAAAGCAGCCGAAGAAGCCTCAGGAGGACGTGACGGGCGGAGCCTTGCGCGCGGATGCGCGGCGCAATCGGGAGCGGCTGCTCGTGGCGGCGCATGCAGTGTTCTCCGAGCGCGGCGCGGACGCGTCGCTCAACGACGTGGCGAAGCGGGCGGAGGTGGGCATCGGCACGCTCTACCGTCACTTCGAGTCGCGGGAGGCGCTGCTCGCCGCGACGTGCGACGAACAACTGCTGACGCTCGCGAAGAAGAGCCTCGAACGCTCGGAGGCACTGCCCCCTCTCGAAGCCCTGCGCCTCTTCCTGGCGGAGCTCGTGCACTGCGCGGGGATGTACAAGGGGCTCGCGGCGTCGCTGGGGATCGTCCTCAAGAACCACACCCAGGGCTGTGACGCGACGACGGCCGAAGGCGAGCGCCTGCTGAAGGCCGCCCAGCACGCGGGCGAGGTGCGAAGCGACATCCTCCTGGATGACGTGGTGTGCATGGCGATGGCCATCTCCCTCGCCGCCGCGGAGGACGCCTCGGATTCCAAGCGCATCCACCGCCTCACCGGGATGTTCTTCGACGGGCTGCGCTCCCGCCCCGAGCCCCGCGGAGCACGGCACCGCTGACTCCGGCTAGATTGCCGGCCCCATGAACGTCCTCGTCACCGGGGCCACTGGCCTCATCGGCAACGCCATTGCCCATCGGCTCGTGAAGCAGGGCGCCTCCGTCCGCGCGCTCGTGCGGGACCCGGCCCGCGCCGCGAAGCTGCTCCCCTCCTCCGTGCAACTCGTCCCGGGTGACGTCACGTCGCCGGGCACCCTGCCCGCCGCGTTGCATGACGTGGAGCTCGTCTTCCACGCCGCGGGCATGCCGGAGCAGTGGCATCGGGACGACTCCATCTTCGACCGGGTGAACCGTCAGGGCAGCGTGAACGTCCTGTCCGCCGCTCATGCCGCGAAGGTGCGCCGCGTGGTCTACACGTCCACCATGGATGTCTTCGCCGCGCCCCGGGGCGGCGAGCTGACCGAAGCCCACATCGACCCGCACCCCAAGCCCACCGTCTACGAACGCTCCAAGCAGGACGCCGAGCGCGCCGTGGAGGCCATCCGCCAGCAGGGCCTGGACGTCGTCTTCGTCAACCCGGCCGCCGTCTACGGTCCCAGCCCCGTGCACGTGGGCCTCAACTCCTTCTTCATCCAGCTGCTCAACAAGAAGGCCCCGCTGCTCCCGCCGGGCGGCATGTCCGTGGTCCACGTGGACGGCTGCACCGACGTGCACCTCGCCGCCGCCGAGCGCGGCGTCAACGGCGAGCGCTATCTCGTCGCCGACCAGTACGCGAGCAACGCGGACCTCGCGCTCGCCATCCACCAGGCCGCCGGGGCCGGCAAGCCGCCCGCCGTCGCGCCCGTGTTCCTGATGGAGGCCCTGGCCCGCGTGTCCGCGCCGCTCGCGCGCGTGTTTCCCTTCACGCCGCTCGTCGCGCCTGGACAGCTGTCCTTCATGCGCTGGGAGGCTCGCGTAAACGCGGCCAAGGCCCAGCGGGAACTGGCCTTCCGCCCCACCCCGCTCGCGGACGGCGTGGCCCACACCGTGACCTTCCTGCGCGACCAGGGACTCGTCCCTCGCGCCTGAAAGAACATGGGGGTCCGTCCCACAGGGATGACGGACCCCCACGCAGTGGGTGACTGCCTACCGCCGGACTACTCCTTCGCCGGCTCCGACATCCCGACGGTCTTCTTCAGTCCGAGCATCTCGTGTGTCCTGCGCATCCAGCGCGTTGACTGTGATTGAGGCCGGGGCGCCGGAGGTGCGCCCCCTTGGACCGCAATCTGGAGACGCCCCCCCAGGGCAGGGAACCGGGTGGGCCACGCCTCACCCGGCCGAGGCTTCCGTTCGTGGACCAGGCAGGCAGTGCCCCCTTCGTCCAATGACATGCATCCGGATCCGCCGCGCTCCCGTACCCGCCACCGTCGCGCCCTCCAACCCGCCCGCCTGCCCTCCGGCCCGGGACACGGGCCTTCACGGACCCGTTCGACACGGGGTGTCGTCACACGGCGTGAGACCCACCTTTCAACGCACACGCGTCCTTCACGGGTCCGACCCCCGTCGAGGCCGCTCGGGCCCCGTATCCCTCACCACGGAGTGACACCATGGCATTGCTATCCAAGCTGCTGGGCGCGCTGGGCGCGTCACAACGGAGTGTCTTCAGGGGCAGTGGCTGGAACCGCGGACGCAGCGCCTACGGCCGGCGTCCCATCGGCTATGGATACCGGGGACGCAGGTCCTCCGGCGCGGGCGGCTCGCTGGGTCGGATGATTCTCGCGGGCCTGGGCGCCTACGGCCTGCGCCGCTATTTCAACAACCGCTCGAGGGCCACGGGTTACTGAAAGCGGGCCGCCGTGCACGGCAGCGCCGGGAAGTACCGTGGACTTCCCCCGGCAAGGCGCACCGTCACGGCACCCCCACGCAGGCACGGGAGCGTTCCACGGACATCTCCCGGTGCCTGACATCCCGCACGCTCCGTCGGTGCGGGCGCCTTCTCTTGGAGTAGGGTCCCTTTCCGTGTCCGGCCATTGGCCGACGAAAGAGGCTCCGCACGCATGGCGAAGGCGAAATACGTCCTGGCGCTGGACCAGGGCACCACGGGGACCCACGTCTCCATCCTCGATACCCGGTTGCAGGTGGTGGGCCGCTCCTACAAGGAGCTGCCCCAGCACTTCCCCAAGCCGTCGTGGGTGGAGCACGACCTGATCGACATCTGGAACACCAGCGAGTGGTGCATCGCCCGCGCGCTCAAGGACGCCGGCCTCACCGGCCGCGACATCGCAGTGGTGGGCATCACCAACCAGCGGGAGACCACGGGCCTGTGGGACCGCGAGACCTCCGAGCCCCTGGCCCGCGCCATCGTCTGGCAGGACCGCCGCACCGCGGACATCTGTCAGAAGCTCAAGGCCCAGGGTGTCGAGCCCCGCGTGCGGGAAGTCACCGGTCTGGTGCTGGACCCCTACTTCTCCGGCACCAAGCTCACCTGGCTCTTCCAGCACCTCAAGGGCGCCAAGAAGCGCGCCGAGCGCGGCGACGTGTGCTTCGGCACCATCGACTCGTGGCTCGTGCACAAGCTCACCGGCGGCGTCGCGCACGTCACGGACGTGTCCAACGCCAGCCGCACGCTGCTCATGGACCTGCGCACGCTCAACTGGGATGACGAGCTGTGCTCGCTCCTGGGCGTGCCGCGCGCGTGCCTGCCGGAGATCCGCGGCAACGCGGAGGTGTACGGCACCACTCGCGGCATGCGCAGCCTGCCGGACGGCGTGCTCGTCGCGGGCATGGCGGGCGACCAGCAGGCGGCCCTCTTCGGGCAGGCGTGCTTCAACCCCGGCGAATCCAAGTGCACCTACGGCACCGGCGCCTTCCTGCTCATGAACACCGGCACCCAGCCGGTGCGCTCCACCGCGGGGCTGCTCACCACCGTGGCGTGGAAGCTGGGCAACACCACGCACTACGCGCTGGAGGGCAGCTCCTTCATCGCGGGCGCCGCCGTGCAGTGGCTGCGCGACGGCCTCAAGGTCATCAAGAAGGCCCCGGACGTGGAGGCGCTGGCCGCCAGCGTGAAGGACTCCGGCGACGTCGTCTTCGTCCCGGCGCTCGCGGGCCTGGGCGCGCCGCACTGGCGCCCGGAGGCGCGCGGCCTGTTCGCCGGCATCGACCGCTCCACCACCGTGGCGCACCTGGCGCGCGCGACGCTGGAGGGCGTGGCCCTTCAAATCCACGACCTGGCGGAGGCCATGCGCCGCGACAGCGGGCGGGACATCCCCGTCTTCAAGGCGGACGGCGGCGCCGCGGCCAACAACCTGCTCATGCAGTACCAGGCGGACCTCTTGGGCGTGCCGGTGGTCCGCCCGCGAAATCTCGAGACCACGGCCCTGGGCGCGGCCTTCCTGGGCGGCCTGGGCGCGGGCGTGTGGACCAGCCCGGACGCCATCCGCCGCGCGTGGAAGGCGGACCGGACCTTCAAGCCGAAGATGAAGCCGGAGGTGCGCGCGCGCCACCTGGAAAAGTGGAAGCAGGCGGTTTCGCGCGCGTGAAATGAGACAAAGGAGCCCGGCGCATTGAACGCGCCGGGGCTTCCATCGGGCAAGGGAGCGGGTAGAACGGCCGCCATGGCCTACGACCGCACGTTGCTCTCCCCGGATGCGCTCCAGACCTTCCTCGCCCAGCACCCCGCATGGAAGCACGAGGGCGGGATGATCCGCCGCACCTACGACGCGCCCTCGTTCCTGGAGGGCATCGCCTTCGTGGAGCGCGTGGCGAAGGCCGCGGAGGCCGCGGACCACCACCCGGACATCGACATCCGGTGGCGCAAGGTGACGCTGGCGCTGGTGACGCACGACGCGGGCGGCCTCACGTCCCGCGACTCCGCCCTGGCGGCGGAGGCGGACCGCCTCTTCAGCGAAGGGGCCGCTGTCCGGTGATTCACGGCGTGCGTAGCACCCTGGCGGCCCTGGCGTGCGCGGTGTCCCTCGCCGCGCTCCCGGCCCTGGCCCAGGACGACGCTCCCACGGAGCCCCGTCCGGAACGTCTGTACTTCAACTCCGGCGCGCTGCTGGGGTCGGCGCGCGTGGTGGGCCTGGGCGGCGCCTACGTGGGCATCGCCGAGGGCGCCGCGGGCGTGTCCAGCAACCTGGCCGCCCTGGCCCAGCGCAGCGCGTCGCTGGAGCGCGACTGGGACCTGGGCGTCACCCTGTCCTGGCTGGACCTGCCCTTCACCGGCACCAAGCGCCGGGACGTGGACAACGACGGCCTGGCCGACGAAACCGTGGACAGCCGCCAGCTGCTGGGCGCGCTGATGCTGCAATACAAGCGCTTCGGCATCGGCTTCCTCTGGCGCAACAGCCGCACGGGCTACTGCCTCACCCTGGGCTGCCGGGGCGAGGGCGAGAAGCTGCGCGTCTCCCTCACCCAATCCACGCTCGCGGGCTCCATCGCCTTCGGCCAGGACGACTTCATCCTGTCGCTGGGCATCTTCTCCGCGCAGGCCAGCTTCAGCGAGATGGGCGACCAGTCCTGGCGCTACGGCGACACCGGCGTGGCGGTGGACATGCTCTTCCGTCCGCACGGGCGGCCCTACCGCATTGGCGTGGCGGTGCGCCCGGAGGTGGTGGCGGGCTGGCGCCGCGACGACGGCCAGAGCCCCTTCATCGCTGGCCGTCAGGTCTACGCGGCCGTGGTGTCGCCCGCGGTGCTGTCCCTGGGCGCCAGCTGGCGGCTGGGCGAGGGCGCGCACCGCTACAACCGGCTGTCCCCCGCCGCCCGGCGGCAGCTCCAGGTGGACGGGGACGCGCTGCCGGTGCCGGAGGAGGAGCCTCGCGACGCGCTGGCCGGCCGGTGGCTCATCACCGCGCAGGTGGACCTCATCTCCAGCGTGAGCAACGCGGTGGCGTCGCGCTCGCTCGCCATCACCACGGAGCCGCAGCCCGTGGGCGAAACCCCCACCTTCCAGCCGCGCCTGGGCGCCGAATGGGACACCTTCCCCGGCCTGTTGCGTCTGCGCGCGGGCACGTGGCTGGAGCCGTCCCCCTTCCGGGACAGGAACCCCCGGCCGCACCTCACCGGCGGCTTCGAGCTGTTCGTGCTGCGCTACTGGGAGGACTGGTCCATCACCGCGTCGTTCGACCTGGCGAGCCGCTACTCCAACTGGGGCATCTCCATCGGCTTCTGGCGGTAGTGTCTGGCTTTGCGCCTGCGTGGGTAACGCGAGGACCTTCGTGGGTGCTCGCGTCGCCCATCCACGGCGTCGCGAACCCCACCCACGCGATACATCCGCCGTCCGGCAGCGGGCGGCCGAGCAACCTTCCGTGCCGTATTTGCCGGTGTGGGATGGCATGCGAACCCTGCCGTACACGGAGGGGATTCCATGTATCTGGGGCGGGGGTGGCGCCGGACTGTCGTTGGAGCGACGGTGCTGGGTTTCGCGTTTGGCGGAGGGTGGGGGTGCGGAGGCGGGGCTGAAAAGCCCGATCCGGACAACTGCCAGGATTCGAAGTTGGGGTGCCCACCCTCGGAGCAGCCTTCGATACCGGGCGAGGTTCCACCTCCGGGGAGCGGCACGCAGACGCCGCCGGGCAATCAGAACCCACAGACACCACCGCCTCCGGTCCAGGAGCCGGGGACCGTGCCGCCCGCATCCGGGGCCACGCTGTGGTTCGCGAAGGAGGGCGCCGCGCAGGACGACCTGGCGCTGGACCTGGCGGTGGACGCCACGGGCGACTTCTTCACCGCCGCCGTGCACGGCTACGACGACCTGGAGGCGCGCACGCCCACGGATGACGCCGTGGAGCTGGTCCTCACGCGGCGCTCCGGCGCGGGGCAGACGCTGTGGACGCACGCGTACGACGTGCGCGTGGACGCCACGCCTGAAACGCTGCGCGCGGACGTTCGGGCCCGCGTGGCGGCGGACGGCGCTGGCGGCATGCTGCTGGCCGGCAACATCCAGGGCACGGTGGACCTGGGCACGGGCAAGCTCAGCGACGGCGCCATCATCGCGAGGCTGTCCGCGGATGGCGCGACGCTCTGGGCGCACCGGGTGCCCGGCGAGCTGACGGTGAAGGACGTGGCGGCGGATGCGCAGGGCCGGCTGTACGTGGCCTATACGGCGCCGGGCACGGTGGACCTGGGCAACGAGGTGAAGGGGGCCTCGGCCGGCGTGGCGGTGTTCACGGCGGACGGCACGGCGGAGCGCGCCTTCGCAGTGGGCAGCGCGGAGTCCGAGGGCGCGGGCGCCGAGCCCCTGTCCCTGGCCCCCGGCGCGGACGGCAGCGTGGCGGTGGCGGGGCGCTACACGGGCACCGTGCGCTTCGGCACCAACGCCACGCAGGGCTCCAGTTCGGGGAGCCCGTTCGTGGCGCTGTACGGGCAGGACGGCGCGCTCGGCTGGGCGAAGGTGCGGCCTGGCGTGAAGGGGAGCGTCCGAGACGTGAGCCGCGACGCCGCCGGTGACGTGGTAGCGGGCGGCGACTTCCAGGGCAGCTTCTCCTGGGCGGGCGCGGCGCTGAAGGGCGCGGCCAGCCCCAGCCCCTTCGTGGTGGTGACGGGCGCGGACGGCACCGAGCGCTGGGCGCGCGACCTGGGCGTGGATGCGTCCGTGCAGGGCGTGGCCATCCACTCCACCGGAGAGGTGCTGGTGGTGGGCTACACGTACTCGTGGCTGGAGAACGGCGCCACGGGCCCGGACGGCCTGGGGTCCGCGCAGCTCTTCACCCAGCGCTTCGACCCCACGGGACAACCGCTGGCCTCGCGCCTCTTCCTGGGCACCGCGCCGGAAGCGCGCGGCGAGCTGTACGGCGTGGAGGCGGTGCCAGCGGTGACGTTGATGCCGGACGGCGACGCGGTGCTGTTCGGCTACACAGACCGCGTCACCGACTTCGGCGTGGACAAGTTCAAGCCCACGCGCGGCGATGTCTTCCTGGTGCGCGTGAAGTACTGACCGCCTACCGCGAGCCCCGCGGAGCGCTCCCACTTCCGGTGGCCGGGGGCGCTCCCGCGGGCCGCTGATCCGGGGCGGTGGAGGCGCCTCCTCCGGGCCGCAGCGCGTTCTGGCCCAGGCGTGAGAAGTTGATGGAGTTGCTCAGGATGCGCACCGCCTCCTGGTCCGCGTGGAAGCCCATGGAGTTCTCCGCCTCCACGAAGTCCAGGTAGAACTGGGCGCGCTTCTGCAGGTCGCGCGCCTTGGCCAGTGACTCGTCGGGCACTCCCGCTTTCCGTGCGCTCTCAAGGTCGTGGATGAGGTCCACCAGCGCGTCCATGGCGATGTTGCGCGTCTGGAAGGTGCGCGTCTGGATGGTCTCCGCCCGGTTGAGCAGCTCCGCCTCGCTCCACTTGTGGCACGTCTGACAGGCGCGGTTGATGTTGAGCAGCGGGCTGCGCACGTGGTGGTCGCTGATCTTCATCGCCCCCTCGCGCTGGTAGGGCATGTGGCAGTCCGCGCACGCCACGCCGCTCTTCGCGTGGATGCCCTGGTTGTACATCTCGAACTCAGGGTGCTGCGCCTTGAGGACCTTCGCGCCGGTGAGGGCGTGGGTCCAGTCGGCGTGCCCGTCCTCGTCGTAGTAGGCCATGATCTGGTCGATGTTGATGCCCTTGGCCCAGGGGTACGTGAGGCGCTTCTCCTTGCCCTTGAAGTAGTACTCGACGTGGCACTGCCCGCACACGTACGTGCGCATCTCCTGGCGGGTGGCGTCCTCATTCACCTTGAAGCCGGGCACGCCCTGGCTGGCCTTGAGCGCGGCGATGCCCTCGATGAAGCCGGGGCGGGTGACGCGCAGCTGCATGGTGGAGGGGTCGTGGCAGTCGATGCAGGACACCGGGTGCTCCACGAGCTTGCGAGCCTCGGCGAAGGGCATCTGGTTCATCTTTTCGAAGCCCTTGATGAGGTCCCCGTCCCCCAGCTTCTTGTAGGGCACGTACACGCTGCCGTGGCAGTGGATGCAGGTGCCCGGCTGCTGCGTCACCTGCTGCCGCTGGGTGAAGACCTGGTCCTCCAGCATGTGCGCGTGGCCGCGCTCCTCGCGGAAGTCGGTGGCGAAGGCGTAGCCGCTCCACATGGTGACCAGGCGGGGGTCCTCCTCCAGCCGGCTCTGCGCCACCACCGAGCGAGGGTCCGCCTGGGTGGGCGTGCGCGCCACCGCCTCGCTGCCACCGTAGCGGGTGCGCTTCTGGTCCACCGTGCGCTTGTAGCCGTCGTATTGCAGCGGGAAGTTCTTCCCCCACACGGCGGGGTCCGTGATGGTGTCATCGAGCTCCACCACCCGGTAGAAGGGGTTCCTCGCCTCCTGCTTGCGCTCCATGATGTTGACCAGCAGGGCGGTGACGCCCGCCGAGGCCAGCGCCGCCGCCACCGCGACCGCCACCACGAGTTGGGTGCCGCTGAACCGCCGGCGCTTCTCCGGAGCCTTCTCGGGCTCGGTCATCGTGCATTCTCCTTACGGATGAGCTCGGGGTTCCCCGACCCTTCGGGGTGGCCCACGGAGTTGTGGCAGGTGAGGCACTGGAGCTGCTCGCCGGGGGCCACCTGCCCGTGGCCCGTGGGGGGCGTCTCGATGGCCTCCACGATGGAGGCATGGCACTTGCGGCACGCGTTCTCCGTCACCACGCGGTTGCCCGGACGCAGGCGGATGGGGTCCGGGAAGGTGCCGGTGGTGAAATAGAAGGAGTGCCAGAAGCCGTTGCTCGCCTTCGTGTAGTACTTGGGCAGAAAGCCCGCGGGCGTGTGGCAGTCGTTGCAGGTGGCCACCGCGTGATGGCTGCTCTTGCGCCAGCCGTCGTACTGCTCGTTCATGATGTGGCAGTTGGCACAGGCGGCAGGGTCGTCCCGCAGGTAGGACGAGCCCTTCGCGTACGCGAAGGTGAAGCCGCCGAGACCGACCGCCACACCCATGGCAATCCCGAGGGCCACGGCCAGTACGGTGCGGGATGCGAAGAGCACGTGGGCCACCCTACATAAATCGCCCATCGGTGGGGGAAACACTTCAACAGCGTGACGGTGGCGCGTGCGCGTGAAGTGTCAGACAGACGTCCACGACCGCTGACCGCATGGTCCCACCCCTCCGGCAGGCCCATGCTCGAGCATGTCCAAGCGTGCGGCGGCGTTGCTGTGTCTGGGGCTGAGCTCGGCCTGCGCGCACTACCGTGTCCAGGCGCCCGGCGCCGCCGGGGCCAGCGCCACCGAACCGCAAGGCGAGGTCCTCTGGTCCCTGGGCTGGGGGCTCGTCCAAGAGCGGCCCCGGGTGGACAACTGCCAGGGCCAGGCGCTCGCGGAGGTCACCCAGAGCACCAACGTGGGCTTCGCGCTCATCGGCGTGCTGACGCTCGGCCTCGCGATGCCGCAGCGGGTGGAGTGGCGCTGCGCCAAGGCCCAGCCGGCGCCCGGCGACCTTGGGGTGCGGTAGCCATGCCCCCCGTCATCCACGAGAGCAGCCAGAAGCGCTGGCAGAACTGGCACCAGAGCTACACCCAGAGGCTGGAGCTGCTGGTGGACGTCTGGAACGCGGATGCCTCCCAGTCCACGGTGCCGGGCTACCTCGACACCACCGTGGGCCTGCAGGGCCTCATCCAGCGCGCGCTCACCGAGCGCCTGGAGATCCGCGGCCTGGGGGGCGGCTGGTCCTTCTCCAAGGCGCCCGCCACCAGCGGCATCCTCGTCAACACCCGGCCGCTGAACTACCTCTTCCCCGCGCCCCGCACCCATCCCGACCATCCGGGCCGGAGGGAGGACCTCCTCTTCGCGCAGAGCGGTGTCTCCGTCGCGGAGCTGAACCACTTCCTGAAGAAGGTCGGCAAGTCCCTGACCACCTCGGGCGCCAGCAATGGGCAGACCATCGCCGGGGCCATCGGAACAGGCACGCATGGCTCCAGCCTGGAGACCGGCGCCATGCAGGACTTCGTGGTGGGCCTGCACGTCGTCGTCTCACCGGACCGCCACGTCTGGCTGGAGCGAGCCAGCGCGCCGGTCATCCACGACGAGACTCCCCAGAAGCTTGGCGCGGAGCTCATCCGGGACGACGCCCTCTTCAACGCCGCCCTGGTGGGCCTGGGCGGCTTCGGCCTGGTGCACGGCGTCCTGATGGAGGTGGTGGACCTCTACTACCTCCAGGCGTACCGCCAGCGGATGCCGCTCACCGAGGGGCTCTGGCGCGCGTTCGACCAGCTCGACTTCTCCGGCATCACGCTGCCGGGGCCGCAGGGGCTCAAACCCTATCATTTCACGGCGGTCATCAATCCCAATGACATGGACCGGGGCGTCTTCGTCACGGTGATGTACAAGCATGCGCGGTGTCCGGAAGGCTCGACCCCGCCCAGCCCCGGCAGCAAGCTGACACAGGGGGACAGCGCGCTCGAAATCGTCGGCGTGCTGACGGACATGGTCTCGGAGCTGACCATCCCCCTGCTGTCGCGGCTGATGGATCGCTTCTACACGGAATACGAAAACGTCTGCGGGACGCACGGCGAGCTGTTCACCGACACGACCACCCGGGGGAAGGCCTGGGGCAGCGCTGTAGGAGTCCCGCTCGGCCGGGTGCGCGAGACGGTGGAGATGGCCCTCGCCATCAATCGCGCCCACGCGTTCCCCGGGCTGTTCGGGGTGCGCTACGCCCTGCCCTCCAAAGCCACGATGGCGTTCACCCAGCACGCGCCCATGACGTGCATCCTGGACATCGACGGGGCGTCGTCCACCCGCACGAAGTCCTACAACCGTCGCGTCTGGCAGCAGCTCGCCAAATCCTCCATCCCCCACACGTACCACTGGGGCAAGTTCCACGAACTGGATGGCCCGGCGGTGCGCGGCCTGTACGGCGAGGCGCACGTCAACGCCTGGCTCGAAGCGCGCCGGGCCCTGCTTCCCACGCCAGAGCTGCGCGCGGCCTTCGCCAATGACTATCTCCGCGGACTGGAACTCGCGTGAGGAGGCTCGCCAGCCTGTCGATGGTGGGCGCCCTGCTCGCCCCGGGCGCGGCGAGCGCGCGAGACAGCGATAACATCAACCTCTACCGCTACGTGCTCGACGTGGACGTGCCGGAGTCCCCGGCCCTGGTCGCGATGGAGGAGGCGCCCCTGCGCGTCCTGCTCGGCGCGGCGCCCAAGCCGGTGATGGCCACGGTCCTGGCGTCAGCGTCGCCGGAAGCGTTCCGTCCGGGGATCAGCCTGGACGTCGCGCCCTACTTCCCGGGCCCGGCGCGCTGAAGCACCGGGCCCGTTCATGTTTCACAGCGGAGAATGCTTCAGCCGCCGAGCGCCACGTTCTCCAGCACGCCCAGCGCGTCCGGGACGAGCACGGCGGCGGAGTAGTAGGTGCTCACCAGGTAGTTCGTCATGGCCTGGTCGTTGACGGCCATGCGCTTCACGGTGAGGCTCGGCTCCACCTCGTCGGGGATGCCCGCGTTGTGCAGGCCCACCACGCCCTGGTCGTCCTGACCGATGCGCATGGCGAGGATGGAGGTGGTGTTCTCCCGGCTGATGGGCAGCTTGTCGCACGGGAGGATGGGCACCCCGCGCCACGCCTGGAACTTCGCCCCGCCTACGTCCACGACCGTCGGGTACAGGCCGCGCTTGTTGCACTCCCGGCCGAACGCCGCGATGGCACGGGGGTGGGCCAGGAAGTAGCGCGTCTTGCGGCGGCGTGTCAGCAGCTCATCCATGTCGTCCGGCGTCGGCGGACCCGAGCGGGTGTTGATGCGCTGCTTGAGGTCGGCGTTGTGCAGCAGGCCGAACTCCGGGTTGTTGATGAGCTCCCACTCCTTGCGCTCCTTCAGCGCCTCGATGGTCAACCGCAGCTGCTCCGCGGTCTGGTTCATCGGGTCGTTGAAGATGTCCGACACGCGGGTGTGCACGCGCAGGATGGTCTGCGCCACGCTCAGCTCGTACTCGCGCGGCTTCAGCTCGTAGTCCACGAAGGTGCCGGGGAGCACGGGCTCGCCGTGGTGACCGGCGGCCAGCGCGATGGCGGACTGGCCCGCCTTGTCCTGGGGCTTCTTGAGGTTCGCCTGGTAGCGCGCCACGTGCGCCTTGAGCGCCGGGGACTGGTTGATGAGGGACTCGAACACATCCTGCGGCAGCGCCATCACCGTGCAGGCCGTGACGGCCTTGACGGTGAAGGGCCACACGTCGTTCGACTCCACCACTGCCTGGTCACCGAAGTGGTCGCCGTCCGCCAGCGTGTCCAGCACGACGGGGTCGCCGTACTTGCCGGCCTTCAGCTTCTGCGCCTTGCCGTGGGCGATGAGCATCACGTGCTCGGCGGACTTGCCCGCCTCCACGATGTTCTCCCCGGCCTTGTAATGCTTCTGGGTGAAGCGGCCCGCCAGGGTGCGGATGAGCAGGTCATCCACGTCCTGGAAGCCCCGCATCAGCGGCAGCTTGAGCAGCTCCTGGGGGATGATCTCCACCTTGGCGCCGATGTTGCTGAAGTTCAGCCGGTCATCGCCCACGGTGTACGTCAGCCGCCGGTTCACGCGGTACGTGCCGCCGGACACCTGCACCCAGGGCAGGATGTTCAGCAGGTAGCGGGGCGAGATGCCCTGCATCACCGGCTGCGTCTTGGTCGTCGTCGCGAGCTGGCGCGCACCCGCCGTGCTGAGGCTGGTGCCCTCGTGCGCCGCTACGTCCTTCTGTGAAGTCGTCATGGAAGAGCCTTCCCGTGATGGACGGACGAGGAACTACGAGCGGCCCAGCTCCACGCTCTCCAGGATGCCCAGCGCGTCCGGCGTCAGCACCGCCGCGGAGAAGTACGCCGTCACCAGGTAGTTCATGATGGCCTTCTCGTTGATGCCCATGAACCGGACGTTCAGGCTGGGCTCGATCTCATCCGGGATGCCCGCCTGGTGCAGGCCGACGACGCCCTGGTTCTTCTCACCCGCGCGCATCAGCATGATGGACGTGGTGCGCGACTCGCTGATGGGCAGCTTGTTGCAGGACACGATGGGGATGCCGCGCCACGCGGGCACCATGGTCCCGTTCATGTCGGTGCTGGTGGGGTAGATGCCGCGCTTGTTGCACTCCTGCCCGAACGCGGCGATGGCGCGCGGGTGGGCCAGGAAGAACGACGGCTCCTTCCACACCGTGGCCAGCAGCTCGTCCATGTCGTCCGGCGTCGGCGCGCCGGAGCGGGTGTGGATGCGCTGCTTCAGGTCCGCGTTGTGCAGCAGGCCGAACTCACGGTTGTTGATGAGCTCGTGCTCCTTGCGCTCCTTCAGCGCCTCCACCGTCAGACGCAGCTGCTGCTGGGTCTGGTTCATGGGGTCGTTGAAGAGGTCCGCGACGCGCGTGTGGATCTGCAGCACGGTCTGCGCGATGGCCAGCTCGTACTCGCGCGGGTGCGTCTCGTAGTCCACGAAGGTGCCGGGGAGCACGGGCTCGCCGTGGTGGCCGGCGGCCAGCTCGATGGCCTTCTGGCCGGACGTGTCCTGCTTCTTCTTGGAGCGGGCCTTGAAGTTGTCGATGTGCTTCTGCAGCGACGGCACCTGCGCCACGACCGCCTCGAAGGCGGACTGCTGCAGGACCAGCGCGATGACCGGCGTCACGGCCTTCGCCGTGAACTGCCAGTAGTCCTGCGACTCCAGCAGCGCCTGGTAGCTGTAGTGGTCGCCGTCCGCCAGCGTCTCCAGCACCACCGGCTCACCGTACTTGCCGGAGCCGACGCGGTTCACCTTGCCGTGGGCGATGAGGACGATGGAGTCCGCTTCCTTGCCGGCCTCGGTGATGACCTCACCGGCCTTGTACTCCTTCTGCTCGAAGCGGTTGGCCAGCGCGGTGAGCGCGTCCACGTCCTCGTAGCCGCGCAGCAGGGGCAGCTCGCCCAGCTCCTGCGGAATCACCTGCACCTTGGCGCCGGTGCTGGTGAAGGTGACGCGGCCGTCACCCACCGCGTAGGTCATGCGGCGGTTGACGCGGTACGTACCGCCAGACACCTGCACCCACGGCAGCAGCTTGAGCAGCGTCCGCGAGGAGATGCCCTGCATCTGCGGCTCGGACTTGGTCGTCGTCGCCAGCTGACGCGCCGCCTGCGTCCCGAGGCTCTGGTTGTTGTCGTCGAACTTCTTGATGTCGTTGGACATGGATCACCCTTTTCCAGGTTGAAGAATCAAAAGGCTTCGGACTGCGGTTGAGCTCAAGGCTTGCCGGTGCGGAACAGCTCGGCGATGCGCATCGCGGACTTGCCCAGACCGGAGACGTTCCCGGTCTTGAACTTGGGCGCTGCGTCGTGGGTCAGCTCGGTCTCCGTGTAGCGGGTCACCTCCGCGTGCCACCGGGGGATGCCCGCCATCCACTGCTGGAGCTGCTCCACGTACTTGTTCAGCTTCTCCTGCGCCTCCGCATCCAGGGCGAAGGTGCGGATGACCACCGGCAGCTCCTTGGCCACCAGGTGCTCGAACTGCTTCATGCGCGCGGTCATCAGCTGATTGACCGTGAGGACAGCGGTGTCCTTGTCCACGCCCAGGAACTTCTGGACCACGAGCACGCAGTTGTTGAGCTCGCCCTCGAACTCGATCTCCTTTTGATAGGAGAAGAGGTCGTTGACGAAGCAGGCGTAGTCCGCGGCGGAGTTCTCCAGCCCGCGCAGCGTGCGGGTGTTGAAGACGTCCTCCGGCACCGCGTCGCCCTTGGAGAGGCGCGACAGGCTCATGGTGAGGTCCGAGCCGAACGTCTTGCGGCGCATCTCCACGTAGTCCACGGGGTCCGGCACGCGGTTGACGATCTGGTTGTTCAGCTCCCACACCCAGCTGTCCGTCATGTCCTGGATGGCCTTGCGGAACAGCGTGCGGCCGCGCGCCGACAGCGGGCCGGCGGTGCGCTTCCACAGGTCCACCAGGCCCAGCTCCACCGGGTTGGTGGGCACCGCGGCGTTGGCGGCCTCCACGTCATCCGGCATGAACTGGCCCAACCGCGCGGTGAACATCTTCGCGCCCGCCATGTCCCGCGTGTTCGCGTAGAGCATGGGGAAGTAGTCGTCCGCGTAGGTGCCCCAGACGAGCCAGCACGCCGTCAGGTCCAGCTGCTCCGGGGTCGCGTCCGGGTGGATGTACGCGCCGCAGAGGGCCACGTCCGCCGCGTCGAACTTGTGGTCGTCCCAGACGTAGAACCCCACGACGGGAACCACCTCCAGCATGCCCACCCGCCGCGCCCACTCCTTGGAGTGCTTGCGCGCGCGGTCCAGGTGCGGGCTCAAGTACGTGCTGTACGGCATGTAGAACTTCGGCAGCTTCGTGGGGCCCACGTGCTGGCGGGGCACGTGGCTCAGGGAGCGGGAGCGAGGCCCCAGTCCCAGCCCGCCGGGCGTCAGCGGAATCCGCAGCGCGGAGGTGCCCAGACCGGAGGGCACGGGGATGGACAGCGCCGGCCGCTCCTCCGAGTGCTGG
The DNA here is from genome assembly GCF_003986945.1 of Corallococcus sp. AB018. Taxonomy (NCBI): domain Bacteria; kingdom Pseudomonadati; phylum Myxococcota; class Myxococcia; order Myxococcales; family Myxococcaceae; genus Corallococcus; species Corallococcus sp. AB018. The sequence continues at coordinate 29,016 of NZ_RAWR01000048.1, forward strand.
TTCATGTAGCGGTTGGAGCGCATGTGCCACTCGTGGCCGCCGGACTGCCAGTCCTGGAGTCCGCGCAGGTACGTGAGCACCTGCGCCTGCTCCACCGGGTTGAGCCCGTACTCCGCGAACAGCCACGGCAGCTCCGTGGCGAACGTGGTCTCGAACTGCTGGAGCCGCGACGTCAGCAGGTCGTTGACCAGGTCCGCCGCGCGCTGGGTGTCACAGTCGAGGAACGTCTCCACCACCAGCACGCCGTTGGAGAGCTCGCCCTCCTCCAGGATTTCGCGCTCGTAGGAGAACAGGTCGTTGCGCAGGTGCACCGCGTCCGAGAACGTGTCCTTGAAGACGCGCATCGGGCGGCTCTTCACGACGCGGTCCGGAATCTCCGCGGCGACGGCGTGCTCCACCAGGTCGGACGACCAGGGCGCGCCGCCCACCTTGCGGCGCATCTCGATGTACTCGATGGGGTTGGAGATGCGCGCCTCGCTGATGTTCTCGATCTCCCACATCGATTCATCGAGCAGGTGCTTGGTGTTCTCGAAGAAGCGCTTGCGCCACTCCATGGACATGGACGGCACGGTGCGCTGCCACAGGTCCCAGAGGGCGCGCTCCACCGGGTTGACCGGCTCCGGCGGCGGGAACATGTCCAGCGGCATGAACAGCGGCAGACGATCCAGGTAGGCCTGCCCACCCGCCACGTCGCGCGAGTACTTGAAGACCTCCAGGAAGTGGTCGTCGAAGTAGAAGACCCAGACGTACCAGTCCGTGATGAGGTCCAGCTCCGGGCTCGGCGCCTCCGGGTGCGTGTACGCACAGAGCAGCGCGTAGTCCATGCCGTCGAAGCGGCGCTCGGACCAGACCTCGCGGTCCGTGCCATCCCGCGGCGGTCCCAGGATGCCCATCTGGTACGACCACGCCTTGGTGTGCGCGCGGGCCGCTTCCAGGTTCGGGTTCAGCCGCGCCGGCCACGGCACGTAGAACTCCGGCAACTGGAATGGCTGCTTCTGCTTCCCCTTGGACATCTCCACCCCTCGTTGGACCCCAGGCGACTAGTACTGTCGTTCAGTGTCCAACTCCACGCCTATCAGACCCTGCCGGAAAACTGGATTAATCCGGCGAATAAGAGGGCGCGGGGATGGGAGATGACCCGCCCCCGGGTCACTGGCGGGAACCCGGTGATGGGGGGTGTTTCCGCCAGCGACGGGGGCTGTTAGCGGCGCGTGGAGCGGCGCGACGGGCTCTTGCGAGCCGTCGTCTTGCGCGCGGACTTGCCACGGGCGGACGTCTTGCGTGCGGTACGTCCGGCGGCGGCGCGACGGGCCGGAGCCTTGCGGGCGCCGCGCTTCGCGGTGGCCTTCTTCGTCGTACCGCGCTTCGCCGTGCCGCGCTTCGCGGTGGCCTTCTTCGCGGTGCGCTTGCCCGCGGCCTTCTTCTCGGTGGTGCGCTTGGAGGTCGCCTTCTTCGCGGCCCCCGTGCGGCGGGACGACGCCTTGCGAGCGCCGGAGGAACGGCGGCGCGACGTCCTGGCGGGCGTCGCCTCACCGACCGGCAGGATCGTGTTGGACGACGGGGTCTCGTTCGGGTCCTGCATGTTCGACTCGGCGTGCATCAACAACCTCCAGGGATGACGACCCTGCAAGGGTAAGCGCAACCGCCGGAGTTGCATCCATGCCCCCCTGCGCAGATGCACGCCACCTGACGAATGCGCGAGGCCGAGAATCCGGCCCCGGAGCGCACGACGCTCGCGAGCCGCTAAGCCGCGCCCTTCAGGAACGCGGCCAGCTTCTCGTACGCCACGGCCAGCGGAGGGATGGGCGCGCTCTCGTGGAGCTGGTGCGCCTGCGCCGTCTCACCCGGTCCGAAGTTCACCGCGTCCACGCCCCACTCACCGAAGCGGGCCACATCCGTCCACGCCTGCTTCGACGCGGCGGGCAGCCCCGTGAGCGACATCAGCCGCTGGAACAGCGGGTTGCCCGCGGCCACCGGCCCGCTGGGGGACGCGTCCGTGAACTCCACCTCCGCGCGGCCCGCCACCAGCGCCAGCACGTCCTCCTTCGCTTGCGCCACGCTCTTGCCCGGCGCGAAGCGGTAGTTGAGGTTCAGCTCGAACGCCTCCGGCACCACGTTGCGCGCCCGGCCGCCCTTGGCCAGCGTGGCGCTCATGACTTCATAGAAGGGGAAGCCCGCGACGTTGACCTCCACGCGCTCGCGGCCCAAGAGCTCCGTGAGCAGCGGCCCCGCCTTGTGGATGGCGTTCTCCCCTTGCCACGGCCGGGCGGAGTGCGCGCTGCGCCCCGTGAAACGGACGGTCACCTGCATGCTGCCGACGCAGCCCACCTGCACCACGCCGTCCGTGGGCTCCATGGCGATGCCGAACTTCACGTGGGAGAGGTCCGGCCGCTTCGCGTACAGCGGGATGAGGCCGCTCTCCGCGTAGGCGCCCTCCTCGCGCTCGTACAGGAGGAAGGCCACGTTGACGGGCAGCGCGTCGCGCTGGAGGTCCTCCGCCAGCGCCATCATCACCGCGACGCCGCCCTTCATGTCGGACGCGCCCAACCCGTGCACGCGCTCCCCTTCGATGCGCGGCACACGGCCTACGTCCCCGGGGTGCATGGGCACCGTGTCCAGGTGGCCGATGAGCGCCACCGTGGGCCGGGGGTCCTCCAGCGAGCCCAACAACAGCGTGTGTCCGACGCGGAAGACCTCCTCGCGGCGGAAGTGCTTCAGCGCCCAGCCTTCCACGTGGTCCGCGATGGGACCCTCGTAGCCAATGGGGCTTTCAATGCGACACAGCTCGAGCGTCGTCTGGGCGAGTCGGGTGGCGAGGTCGGTGGAGGACATGCGCGAAGCACCATACTCCCCGCCCGGGCCCGGGACATCGTCCCGTCAGGCGCCGTCCGCCAGGTCCTCGAAGGACGTCACGCCATCCAACACCGAGACGCAGATGCACGCGGGGCCCTGCAGCGCGGTGAAGTCGTGCAGCGAGCCGTCCGCCTTCTCCAGCTCGTCCCCGGGCCATACCTCGTGGCCGGAGTCCTCGCGGAAGCCGCCCTCCAGCACCAGGTTCCACTCGCGGCCCAGGTGCGTGTGACGCGGGTAGCGGGCGCCGGGCTGGAGGCGCACGATGGCGGCCATCATCCCCTCGCGCGCCGGGCCCGTCTCCACCGGCATCAGCTCCACGCCCTCCACCGGGCCGGGCATCCAGTTGGACGGCTCCGACATGGACTCCAGCAGCTCTCGGGCCCGAGCCTCCGCCACGTCCAGGAGCGCGGCGACCTTCCCGGCCTGGCGGGCGAAGCGGCCGGGCCCCTCCATCTGCTCCATCAGCCGCTGGAGCGATTCGGCGGGGGGCGCCACCGGCTCCACGAGCGCCCCCAACGCATCCACGGCGGGCGTCAGCCGGGTCAGCTCCGCCCGGCAGTGCGCACAGCCGTCCAGGTGCCGTGCCGCGGCGTCGCGCCGGGCCGGCTCCAGGGTCCCGAGCAGCCACTCGGGGAGGATGTCGTCGAGGTGTTCCATGCTCTCCTGAAAACGACGCGGACGTAACAAGTCGCGTAACAACTCCTATACGCGACCCCGCCCGCGCCGGATTTGTCGCAGGCTCACACCGCGACGGCGAAGTCCCGCAGGGCGGAGTTGAGGCTGGTCTTCTGGTCGGTGGACGCCTTGCGCTGCCCGATGATGAGCGCGCACGGGACCATGAACTTCCCGGCGGGGAACTGCTTCTCCCGCATGCCCGGAATCACCACGCTGCGCGCCGGCACGCGGCCCTTGTGGATGACCTCCTGGGTCCCGGTGACGTCGATGATCTGCGTGGACGCGGTCAGCACCACGTTGGCGCCGAGCACCGCCTCCTCCTCCACCACCACGCCCTCCACCACGATGGAGCGGCTGCCCAGGAAGGCGCCGTCTTCGATGATGACCGGAGACGCGGTGGGCGGCTCGAGCACGCCGCCCAGGCCCACGCCGCCCGACAGGTGGACGTTGCGGCCCACCTGCGCGCACGAGCCCACCGTGGCCCAGGTGTCCACCATGGTGCCCGCGCCCACCCGCGCGCCGATGTTCACGTACCCGGGCATCACCACCGCGCCCCGCTCCACGAAGGCGCCGTAGCGCACGGTGCCCGGCGGCACCACGCGCACGCCCGCCGCCTCCAGGCCCTTCTTCAGGGGCACCTTGTCGTAGAACTCGAAGGGGCCCACCTCCATCACCTTCATCTCCGACACGGCGAAGAACAGGAGGATGGCCTCCTTCACCCAGGCGTTGACCCGCCAGCCTTCCGGGCCCTTCTCCGCGACGCGCAGCTCCCCGGTGTCCAGCCGCGCGAGCGTCTCGTGCACCGCCGCCACCGTGTCCGCGTCCTTCAGTTTCGCCCGGTCCGCGAACGCCGCGGACACCCGCTGGGAGAGCTCTTCGAGGGATGTCGCCATGACGCCGGGTTGAATCACACTTCAGGTGTCCGCGCCCTCCTCAATGTCCACCGCCGGACGGCCTCACGCGTGCGACGGTTCGAGCCCCAGCGCCAGGGGCAGGGTCTGTGTCGGGATTTCTCCGTGAAACATGGCGTCCGCGTGAGTCAGCGGGCCCGTGCCTTCCTTCAGGATGACGGCGCCCTGGAGCACCCTGCCCACGGCGGACAGGGGGGCCTCCTTCCAGTGGCGATGACGGACGAAGGGCGAGCGCCGGACGTAGAGGTGCTCCTGGCCGATGAGGGCCACGTACCCCAGGAGCTTCCCGTCCGCCGAGCGGACGCGCATGCCGCTGATGATGGAGCGCCGTTCGGACGGCGTGTCGTCGAAAGCCATCGGTCGTCTCCTCCTGTGCGCCGGAAAGGTGGGGATGGCCTGGCGGCGCCGCGAGCCGCCCGCCCCTTCGCCGGGCCCCTGCCCGCCCGGTCCCTCCGGGAGCGGAAGGGTTCCGTCGGCCGGCCGGGAGCCCGTCCGGCCCCTCGTGCCCCGGTTTCCCGCGCCCGGAAGATGCGCTCCCGTTAGCGTGCGCCCGCCATGACGACCCCTGTCTTCCCTCCGCTGCGCGCCGCCTATGAACCGGAGTCCTTCCGGGCCACCGCCCACGCCTTGATGGATCAGCTCGCGGACTACCTGAAGGCCGCGCTCGCCGGGGGCGAGATGCCGGTGCTGCCCTGGGCGCCGCCCGCGGTGAACCAGGAGCGCTTCGCCACGGCCTTCCCGGAGGAGCCGGCGCCAGAGCTTTCACAGGCCTTCGCGTCACTGATGGCGCGCGTGCTGGAGGGTTCGCACCACCTGCACCACCCGCGCTACGTGGGACATCAGGTGACGGCGCCCGTACCGCTGGCCGCGCTGTGCGATGCCGTGTCGTCGCTGCTCAACAACGGCATGGCCGTGTACGAGATGGGCCCGGTCGCCACCGCGATGGAGCACCACGTGCTCGCATGGATGGCGTCGAAGCTGGGCCTGCCTTCCAGCGCCCGGGGCGTGCTCACCTCCGGCGGCAGCGCGGGCAACCTCACCGCCCTGCTCGCCGCCCGTCAGGCGAAGGCCGGCTACGACGCGTGGAACGGCGGTGCACACGCGGGCCCGCCCCTGACGGTGCTGGTCCCCCGCTCCGCCCACTACTGCCTGGCCCGCGCGGTCCGCATCATGGGCTGGGGCGAGGGCGGCCTCACCCCGGTGGACGTGGACGACCACTTCCGCGTGCGGCCGGACGCCCTGGAGGACGCGCTCGCCCGGGCCACCCGCGCGGGGCGCAAGGCCATCGCCGTGGTGGCCAGCGCGGGCTCCACCGCCACCGGCGCGTTCGACCCGCTGGAGCCCGTGTCGGACTTCGCGCAGAAGCACGACCTGTGGTTCCACGTGGACGGCGCGCACGGGGCCGCGGCGTCCCTGAGCCCGAAGTACCGCGCGCAGGTGAAGGGCATCGAGCGGGCGGACTCCGTGGTGTGGGACGCGCACAAGGGGCTGCTCATGCCCGCGCTGGTGACGGCCGTGCTCTTCCGCGACGGCGCGCGCTCCTTCGACGCCTTCTCCCAGGAGGCCCACTACCTCTTCCACGGCGACGGCGACGACGCGCGCCCCTACAGCGACGTGGGCCTGCGCACGCTGGAGTGCACCAAGGAGATGATGCCCCTCAAGGTCTACGCGTGCCTGTCCGTGCTGGGCACGCGCGTTTTCGAGGAGGCCGTCACCGCCTCCTACGACCAGGCCCGGCGCTTCGCGGGGATGCTCACCGCCGCCCCGGATTTCGAGCTGGCCCTGGAGCCCGACTGCAACATCGTCTGCTTCCGCCACACCCCCGCGCACGTGCCGCCGGAGGGCTGGGACGCGCTCCAGGTCCGCCTGCGTGAAGCGCTGGTCTCCCGTGGAGATTTCTACCTGGTGCAGACGCGGCTGCCCCGGGGCGTGTACCTGCGCACCACGCTCATCCACCCGCTCACCGGGGACGCGGACCTGGAAGCCCTGCTGGCCGCGCTCCGGAGCGCGGCCCGGCCCTGAATTTTGTGTGCAAGGGAGTCGCCCTGGCGGGGGAAATGCGATAGGGCGGGGCCGCCATGCTCGTCTCTCTCGTCATCCCCGTCTACAACGAGATTCCCACCCTGGCGGAAATCCTCCGGCGCTGCATCGCCGTGGACTTCCCCAAGGAGCTCGTCCTGGTGGACGACTGTTCCAAGGACGGCAGCCGCGAATTCCTGCGCCAGCTGTCCGAACAGGGCCTGGAGGTCCTGGGGGGCTCGCCGAAGAACCGGAACGAAATCCGGGTGCTCTTCCAGGAGAACAACCAGGGCAAGGGGGCCGCGCTGCGCCGGGGCTTCGCCGAGGCCACGGGGGACATCGTCCTCGTGCAGGACGCGGACCTGGAATACGACCCCCGGGACATCCCCCGGGTCATCCAGCCCATCCTGGACGGCGACGCGGACGTCGTCTTCGGCAGCCGCTTCATCGGGTCGCCACGTCGGGTGCTGTACTACTGGCACACCGTGCTCAACAACCTGCTCACCACGCTCTCCAACATGACGAGCGGGCTGAACCTCACGGACATGGAGACCTGCTACAAGGCCTTCCGCGCGGAGGTCATCCGCTCCGTGCACGTGGAAGAGGACCGGTTCGGCTTCGAGCCCGAAATCACCGCCAAGGTGGCGCGCGGCAACTGGCGCGTCTTCGAGGTGCCCATCAGCTACCATGGGCGCACCTACGAGGAGGGCAAGAAGATTGGCTGGAAGGACGGCGTGCGCGCCCTCTACGCCATCGGGAAGTACTCGCTGAAGCGCTGAGAAGCCCGGACGTCCGCCCGGCTGCTGGCCTGGGGAGGACGCGGGTTGGGGTCCTTCAGGAAAAGCGCGGTCCGAATGCGGACAAGGGAACAGACGGGCGGGTGCGGTTGGTTGTCCAGCGAGCGGCGCCCTGAGAGGGGCTCCGGCTTTTCTTCCTCCGTATTGCGGCGCGTAGTAGTTTCGACAACGCACTCCGTCTGAAGGGCGGAGAGTTTCCCGACCCTTCCGAAAGTTTCCGTCCCCGTATGTTCGACTGGCTCCACACCCTGTTTTCGCGCGACCTCGCCATCGACCTGGGTACGGCGAACACGCTCATCTACATCCGCGGCCAGGGCATCGTGTCCAACGAGCCCTCCGTCGTGGCGGTGCAGCAGGACTCGCGCGGCGGCAAGAAGGTGCTCGCCGTGGGCAAGGAGGCCAAGGAGATGCTCGGCAGGACGCCGGGCAACATCGTGGCCATCCGGCCCATGAAGGACGGCGTCATCGCCGACTTCGAAATCACCGCCGCGATGCTGCGCTACTTCATCCAGAGCGCGCACAACCGCAAGACGCTGGTGAACCCGCGCATCATCATCGGCATCCCGTCCGGCATCACGGAGGTGGAGCGCCGCGCGGTGCGTGAGGCGGCCGCCAACGCGGGCGCGCGCGAGGTCTACCTCATCGAGCAGCCCATGGCCGCGGCGATTGGCGCGGGCCTGCCGGTGACGGAGCCCAGCGGCAACATGATTGTGGACATCGGCGGTGGCACGTCCGACGTCGCGGTCATCAGCCTCGCGGGCATCGTGTTCGCCAAGTCCGTGCGCATCGGCGGCGACAAGCTGGACGAGGCGATCATCCAGTACGTCAAGCGCAAGTACAACCTGCTCATCGGTGAGCGCACGGCGGAGCTCATCAAGATGGGCATCGGCACGGCGTACCCGACCGACGAGGTCATGACCATGGAGATCAAGGGTCGCGACCTGGTGGCCGGCGTGCCGCGCACGCTGACGGTGTCCAGCGACGAGGTGCGAGACGCGCTCGCGGAGCCCGTCAACGGCATCGTCGAAGCGGTGAAGCTGACGCTGGAGCGCACGCCGCCGGAGCTGGCCGGTGACATCGCCGACAGGGGCATCGTGCTGGCCGGTGGCGGCGCGCTGCTCAAGAACCTGGACACGCTGCTGCGCGAGGAGACGGGCCTGCCGGTGTTCCTCGCGGAGGACCCGCTGTCCGCCGTGGTGATTGGCGCGGGCAAGGCGCTGGAGTCGTTGGACATCCTCCGCCAGGTCTGCCAGCCGGGCTGAGGTTCCCCTCCCCCGCTGCACCGTGACGGCGCCGGACCCGGTTTCAGGGGTCGGCGCCGTTCGCGTTTCTACGGCGTCGTCGTGGCGGCGGTCCGGGGAAGCGGCAGCCCCGTGGGTCTGACGATGCGCGCCTCGCAGTTGGGGCGGCGACCCTCCCGGTCGTCCTCCTGGCGGGCCTGCTCTTTCACAAGGTCACCCCTCAAGAGGATGCCCTGGGGCAGGGACTGCTCCACCTTCGTGTCCATGCAGGCGTCGAACGCGCGCCGCATCCAGGGGCCGGCGGCGCGGACCGAGAAGCCCCCCAGCGCGTCCATGCGGGCAAGACCGTCCAACCGCTCCGTGAACACCGGATAGCCCTCCTTCGCCTCGCGCCGGGCGTGGACCAGGGTGGCGGCGGCGCGCAGGCCCGGGGGCAGGCGGTGGAAGTCCGGTCCCGGGACGCCCGAGACGGACAGGACGTGGTTTCGCAGCGGTTCGCGCGCGAGCATCAGCGGCAGCGAGACACTGAAGAGCCGTTTCCCAAAGGCATCGCCGGTGCGCGTGAACTCCAGGGCGAGCAGCGCGAGGATCTCCGGATCCAGTCGGGGCAGCACGACCAGGGGGTCTCCGTCGGCCTCTTTCAGCGCGCGCTTCGGATCCACCAGCACGTCCCGGGTGAGGCGCAGCATGGAGCGGTCCTCGGGGGACGCCAGCGCGGCGAGCTCCGCGTCCTTCGGCGAGCGCTGTCCGGTGAGCAGGTCCAGCAGCAGCATCCGCGCCGGCTGCCGCGCGAGGTCGGCGGGAATCCAGTCGCGCATCACGTAGGACGTGTGCTCGGGCCCGGCGGCCTCCGCCGTGCGTCCGGCCAGCACCAGGAAGTCCCAGGTCCTGCGGCGCGGGTCCTGGCCGTAGCGGCGCACCAACCCCGTGGCCGCGTCTCGCAGCCGCGCGCGCAAGAAGATGCGCACGTCCAGCTCCAGCGCCTCCAGTGTCTCCGGCGGGTGCTTCTCCACGAAGGGCTTCAACAGCTCCGCCGTCTGGACCTCGTACGGCGGACGTCCGACGTCGTTCCCCCGGCCCGCGTCCGACGGGTGCTCCAGCTCGAAGCGCCACCGCGCCTCCAACCACGCGCGGGTCACGTCGGGCGAGTCCGGGAAGCGCGCCGCCAGCTTCGAGTAGGCGTCGACGGCGTCCGCGGAGCCCAGGTCCGGCGGGCTCGCGCGCTGCAGGTAGAGGGCCGCCAGCGGTGAGTCCGGATGCTGCTGCGCGTGCTCCGCGTAGCGTGCGCGGGCCTGGGCCCCCTGGCCGATGTGGCGCATCAACGACAGCGCCAGCGCTTGCGCGGCCGGGTCCTCCTGCCAGGTGTGCATCAGCATCGCCGCGAAGTCGCGCGTGTTGCGCCAGCGCAGGTCGGCCGGCAGGTTCGTAGGCACCTGCGTGTCCACGAAGAGCCATGCGCGCGCGGCCATCTCCCGCGCGACGGTATTGCCCGGCTCCACCTCCGCCACGGCGGACGCCACGCGGCCCGCGGCCTGCCAGCGCCCCTCTTCCGCGTAGAGGCGCGCGGCGGACTCCCACTTCGCGGACTGCACTGAGAGCTGTTCGCCCGGCTGGAGCACCGAGGCGATCTCCGGAAGGGACCTGGCGTAGGGGCCCGCGGAGACGACCCCTTCCTCCGGGACCGCCTCCAGCATCGCCGCGCCCTTCACGTTGTAGAGGATGTGCTCGCCCTGGACCGGAAGTGTCACGTCCTCGATGACGGACTCCTGGCCGGGCCAGGTCGTCACCGCATGGAGCGGTCCATCTCCCATCCTCACGCGCCCCTGCTCCTGCGTCCCGGGCGCCACCACCCAGTGCTCGCCGCCGATGCGCACGTCCACGGGGCGCGACAGACCGTTGACGACCGTCACGGCGCGCATGCTGCGCGCGTCCAGCCACACCGCGCCCAGACCCACCAGGCCGCAGAGCCCCAGCGCCACCCCAGCCAGGGACACCGCGCGGCGGCGCGACCTGCCCGGCGAGGGCGGCACCTGCCCGATGACCTGGAGCGGAGCCTTGCCGTCCGCGCGCACGAGGTAGCCCTCCAGGGGCCACACCGGAACGCCCAGCACCGTCACCGTGCGCTCGGCGACGAAGGGGGCGTTCGGGGCGGCGTCGCGAGGAGGCACGCCCCTCCACCGGACACCCGTCCCCAGCACGGAGGACGCGGACGGCGGACGGGCGGCGATGACGAAGGCGCCCCGGTCCTCCACCTGCGAAGCCAGCAGCTCTCGCGTGGGCCCGGGCGGCTCGTGCTCCAGCCGGCGCAAGAGCACCGCGTGCACCGCCCACGCATCACCCCGCGCGAGCGCCTCCGACAGTGCGGCATCCGGCAGGAGCTCCGCCAGACGCGGCGCGCGCTCCAGCAAACCGCTGGGGTCCGTGACAGGGACGAGGGACATGGCCCGCATTCAACCGGGACCCGGCGGGGGGAAGGCAAGCCCCCGAGCCCTGAATCCGGTCAGCCCATGGCCCGAAGCGGCCAGGCCACGAATGCCTTCGACCTCAAGAGGGCCACCAGCATCCATCGTCGCGCCGGGCCTCAAGGCCTGAAGGCTGCCTCCACCGATGAGCAGGTAAGAGCCCTTCCGAGCCCCCGGCGGCGGCGCGCGGCCAAAACCTGTCCGACTGTCGGACCGCTTTGGACCACCGCATCCAGGGTCCCCGACACCCGAGCCGAGAAATCCTGTCCGACTGTCGGACAAGTTCGGGGCAACCGCGGCCAAGACCTCCATCCATCCGGCCAGCGGAAACCTGTCCGACTGTCGGACAGCTTTGGACCATCTTGGTTGGCGGGCCTCCGCTCAATCCGAGCGCGGAATCCTGTCCGACTGTCGGACAGCTTTGGGCCACCGTGGATGGCTGAGAGCCTCCGCCATCCGAGCCGAGGAAACCTGTCCGACTGTCGGACAAGTTCGGAGACAACCGCGGCCAGGGGAGCACCGCATCGGGCCAGTGGAAATCCGCTGGACCGGTTCGTTCGGTGCGCCACTGGCGGGGTGCGGCATGCCACTTGCCTTGAATCCCGTCAGGCCATTGTCCGAAGCTCCCACGCCATGGGCGCCTTCGACCTCGTGATCATCTCCGTCATCGTCGCGCTCGGCCTGGGGCGCTTCCTCGTGACGCGCGACCAGCGCCGCGCGCCGCCTCCGGAGGCCGAGCCGCGCAAACCGACGCCGCAGCGCATCGCCGGTCGAGTCCTGCTGGGGTACGCCTACGCGATGACGCTGTTCACCCTGGTCCGCTTCTTCCTCAGCCGGATGTGACGGGGGCTGGCTTGCGCCCCATCCCGAGCACGCTTGATGCTTTCCCCCATGAACCCGTGGCTCGTGTCGGGGGTGGTGTCCTTCGCGCTGGGGGCATACCTGCGCCGCCGGGATGAACGCGGCCCCACGAAGGGTGTCATCGACCGGCGGCACCTGACGCCGCTGCAAATCACCTACAGCCTGCTGTTCGCGTATCCGTTCTGCGCGGCCTACACCGCCCTGAACCTGTACCTGGGCCCCTGAGCGCACGAAGCGCCCGGGGCCCGAGGTCCCGCCCGGGCTTCAGTGCTTGCCGTACTCCAGCTTCACGCCCTTGCGCTGCGCATAGATGTACGCCTCCATCGCGCGCATCTTCGGATCGCCGTCCGCCAGCGGCTTGCCTCGCACCGGGTTCTCGATGCACCAGTTGATCATGTCGCGCAGCAGCGCCACGCGGCCCAGCTGCACCTGGTACTTCGGGTAGGTCTCCGGGTGGGTGTTGGCCGCGTCCGGATGGCACATGTCGCACGACACGCCCACCGTGCCGCCCAGCGCGTCCGCGTCGTGGAACACGCGGTGGCCCTCCTTCACGGCCGCCTGCACGGAGTCCGCCCACACCTGCTCGTCGCGCTCGGAATACGCGCCGTAGGTGTGGCCCGTCTGGAGGTTGGCCTTCTGCTGCTGGGGCACGGCCTTGGCGCCCGTCTCCGCGCCCACGCCGCCCTGGCGCACGTCGTTGCCCGAGGGCTTCGAGCCGGGGTTGGGTTGGGGCGCGGGCGTTGGGGACTTCTTCGTGGCCGGGGGCGCGGCCTGCGCCAGCACCGGGCCGGGCACGTCGTCCCAGTTCGCGTCCGGGTTCTTCTTGCGCCAGTCATCCATCAACTGCGCGGTGGCGGTGATGGCCTGGGCGCGGGTGAGCTTCTGGCCGTCCTTCACGCCTTGCACTTCCATGGACGTCTCACCGTCGCACAGGCCCAGCACCAGGTTGCCGTCCTTGGACGCGGGCAGGACGTGCTTGGGGAGCGGTTCGGCCTTCGACTCCGGGGACGTGGCGAGCGCCACGCCGCCGGCGAAGGACAGGGCCGCGCACGGGACCACGAGCAACTTCATTCGCAGGTTCATGGGAGGGAGTTCCTCTTCCGGTCCTAGTAGGTGGGCAGCTTGGGCTTGGGGGGCGCGGACTGCTTGCCACCGGAGCCCAGGTAGCTGGCGCGCACGGTGATGGGGTCGCGCTGCCAGAGGTTGTAGACCTTGTCCACGAGCCCCGACTCCAGCACGTCCATGCGGCCGTCACCGCAGCCGTCGAACTGGCTGAACGGATCCGCGCGGTTCATGGGCACCGTGAGCGAGGGCAGGCCTTCCGGCGCGTACGGCCACGGCCACGCGGTGGACAGCATCCCGTGGAAGGAGATGTTGCCAATGCGGTTGCTGAGCAGTTGGTGCGTGTGTCCGTGGATGACGGTGACCTTCTCGTACGGCTTGAGGATGGCCTGCACCTCGTCCGCGTCGTCGGTCCAGAAGTTCCAGGGCTTGTAGTACTTGTAGAGCGGCGAGTGGCTGAAGACGATGACGGGCGTCGTCTTCGCCACCTTGGCCAGGTCGTTCTGGAGCCACTGGCGCTGCTCGGCGCCGACCTCGAAGCGGGACTGGATGCCATTGTCCAGGCCGGCGACGATCTTCATGCGCTCCATGGGGGAGAGCTTCCGCTCCGTCCAGAAGTCCTTCTCCAGGATGGAGTTGAGCACCACGAAGTGCACGCCCTTGTGGTCGAAGGAGTAGTTGGGCGCGCCGAACAGGTCGCGCCACAGCTCGCCCATGTCCAGGAACCAGTCGTGCTCGCCCACCATCATCTTGATGGGGGCCTTCACGGACTTGAGGATTTGGGCGCCCAGCTTGAGCTCGCCGGCCTGGCCCAGCTGCGCCAGGTCTCCGCCGAAGAGGACGAAGTCCGGCTGGGGGTCCAGCGCGTTCACGTCATCCACGGCCTTGAGGATGGCTCGCACGAAGCGGTCGTTGAGCTTGTTTTCATACAGGTGCGTGTCGGAGATGTACGCGAAGGAGAACTTCGGCTTCTCTCCCTGCGCCTCCGCCACGTTGACCAACTGGAAGCTGTTGGGCGTGAGCTTGCCCATGCCCGCGACAATGCCAGCGGAGATGCCGGCGACGCGCATGAAGGCGCGGCGGTCCAGCTTCCTCAGGCCCTCGAAGAAGGCGTCGCGTTCGGCGTAGTGCTTTGTCTCGATGCTCTGGAACTTGTTTGCCATGGCGCGCCTCCGTTACCGCTGCTTGGTGTTCGTCACCGGGGTGACGTCGCCGTAGAAGCCCAGGTCCGCCGGGTTCTTCACGTTCAGGTCCGGGTTCGGAGCCAGGTCGCCCAGGTTGCCCTTCTTGCCCAGGGCGATGGCGTTGTCCCGCTCCGGCCGGGTGTTCTTCCGGGCGCGCTGCTTCGCCAGCTGCTCCTTGTTGAGCTTGTCGAACTTCGTGTCCGTGAGGGTGAAGAGGAACGCCACCAGGTCGTCGATTTCCGGCTCCGTGAGCCCCAGCCGCTGCATCCCCCCGTCGAGGTAGGGATTGGCCACGCCGCCCTTGTTGTAGTGGTCCATCACGTCCCACAGCGTGGTGAGCGACCCGTCATGCATGTACGGGCCGGTGATGCCCACGTTGCGCAGGATGGGCGTCTTGAACGAGCCCACGTCGTTCTCCTGCTTGGTGACGAGGAAGCGGCCCAGCTCGGAGAACTCCGAGTTGAGCGCCAATTCGTCGATCTGCTTCTCGTCGCCGGTGCGGACCACCTGCACGCCCTTGCGCGCCAGGGTGACGAAGTCCTGCTTGTGCGCGGCGACGCCGATGTTGTGGAACTTCTGGTCGCTGAACAGCGGAGAGACGGCGTTGCCCGCGTGGCAGGAATTGCAGCGCGCCTTGCCGTTGAAGAGCGCCCAGCCGTTCTTCTCCGACGCGGTGAGCGCCTTGCTGTCGCCCGTGATGAACTTGTCGAAGCGCGCGTCGCCGGAGAACTGCATCCGTTCGAACGCGGCGATGGCGACGGCCAGGTCGTCGAAGTTGGGCTCGCGGCCGAACACCTTCTGGAAGTCGGTGACGTACTCGGGGATGCCGCGCACCTTCTTCACGACGGTGTCCGGGTCCGGCATGCCCATCTCACGCGGGTTGAGGATGGGCAGCTTCGCCTGGTCCTCCAGCGTGGCCGCGCGGCCGTCCCAGAACTGGGTGGCGTTGAAGAGGGCGTTGAGGACGGTGGGGCTGTTGCGCGCCACCTTCTGCTGCTTGACGCCTTCTGACAGCGGCTTGCCGTCGGTGAAGCCCAGCTCCGGCTCGTGGCACGTCATGCAGGCCACGGTGTTGTCCACCGACAGGCGCTTTTCCCGGAAGAGCTTCTCGCCCAGCGCCACCCGCTCCGGCGTGGGCTCCATGCCCTTGGGGACCGACAGCCGCCACAGCGTCGCGGAGACGCCCGGCGGCAGCTGCGGCGGTGTCGCGTTCGCGGATTGTGAAGGGGGAGGTGCTGCCAGTCCCACGCCGGAGTTGAGCACCACGGCGAGCATCGTGACGACGCCCGAGGGCAGCCGCATGAACGCCTCCTACCCGTTCTCTGGAGCCGCGGCGGGACATCCGCCCGGGTCCGAGGCTGGTCCGGGCATTTCACGCAACCCGTGAGAACTGTTCAACGGTCCCTCGGTCCAGGGGGAGGGCGAGTGTCTGGGATTGGAACGTCAGACGTCACGCTCCACCCACCGAGACAAGGAAAGACACGCACGGGCTTCATTTTTCCGCCCGTGCGCGTCCCGAGCCTGCGTCAGCGGACCCTTCCGTCGGAGTCCGCGATGCCAGCCCTCTTCAGCACGGCCAGCAACGGGTTCTTGCCGTCCGTGAGGAGGACGGGGATGTCCTGCTCCCCGAACCGGACGGTGCCCCTGCCCGGCGCCCCCTCGTCCAACTGAGCGCCGGGGAGCGCCATCAGCATGTCGAAGCTGGACCTGGACGTGACCACCATCCCCTTGAGGTTTCCCTCGAGGGGGACGCTCTGCCAGTGCAGTTGCTCGTTGTTCGCCTGGGGGCTCCTGCCGCTCACGGTCGCATTGAAGGCGCTGTTGCGGGCCGACTCGGTCTGGCAGCGCCAGAGGGGAGCGCGGCCGAGGGGATCGTTACTGGGGAGGCCCCGTTGATGCACGACGGTCGAGCCCGGGACCTTGCCCATGTTGTCCGTGGAGGACGCCCGCCAGCCGTGGGCGGGGTTCTCCAGCACGGCGGTGCTGAGGATCATCTGCACCTTGCTGTCATTGCTTCCCACGCCGCTGCCCTGGGCCTTCCAGGAGGTCTGCTCGATTCCCACCGCGCGCGTGTAGACGGCCAGCGCTCCGCCGCCGTTCTTGTCCGCGGTCCGCGAGTAGATGCCGTCCTTGCCCAGCCGGGTGTAGGCGGAGTTGAGCTGGCCCTGCAGGAGGGCGGTCTGCACGTGCTCCGGGGAGATGCCATGGGTGAGGCAGGCGGCGTCGTCCAGATTGAGGGCCGTCTGACGTCTCGGATCCGCCGGGGCCAGCGCAGGGCAGCGGCCCTGCTCATACCGGACGCCGTTGCTGCTCGCGGCCAGCGTGGCGACGGGCGCCGGACTGGTGAAGGTGCTGACGCCCTGGTGGGATTGGACGGCGGACGGGGTGCTGGCCCGGGGCGAACGGGGCCCGTCGTCCGGGCGGGAGGTGTCGCGAGCGCTGGCCGGCGGGTTCACCGACTCGGGGCTCATACCCTGGCTGGCGACGATTGAGAGGGGGGGAGGCGTCCTCGGAGAGGTCGCGGGGGAACGAACTCCTTCCGGACGCGGCGTGGAGGATGGATTGGCGGACTTGGGAACCAAGGGCATGGTGGCGAGGATCCAATCTCCGGAGGGGACGGGGATGACTGGGACTCCGTCCATTCTACGCCACCCCCTGTCTCGGACCGCGTCCCCCCTCCGTCACCCCAGCCGCACCGGGACGTCTTGAGCTGGGGGCCAACCCCCTCCGTCCTGTTGGAGCCAGGAGGCCGGGCCGTATGCTGCACGGAGCTCCCGGACCGAGGCTCACGCGAGGCTCGCGACGGCCCGACCCACGAGTTCAAGGCTCCGGAACGCGCAGGTCGCGTGAGCGCAGCAACATGGCGGACGCCGTCGCGGGGGCGAGCACCGACGCGATGATGATGCTCCAGTCCCACGGCCCCCGCGCCCTGGCGGCGTTGAAAGCCAACGCCTGCACCAATGTCAGACAGGCATCCGCGGTGGTGAGCCGCCCCAGCAGCGTGGCCAGCCCGTCGCGCCAGCAGCGCAGGAGCAGCAGCAGGCCCGCGATGAGCCCCACGTCGAACACCACCCAGCCGTGCTGCACCCACGGCGAGGGGAACCAGTGCGCGCTCATGGGCAGCGCGAGCAGCACCGTCCACGGCACCAGCAGCGCCGTCAGCGCACGCACGAAGAAGCGTGGCCGGCGCAGCAGCGTGACGAGCCCGAACTTCACCAGGCTTCCTCGCGCGAAGGCCCGGAGCGCGTCGTAGATGGCCCACGGCGCTGGCTCGTCCTTCGGGTGGGACAGATAGAGCGTCACCCACGCGTCGGGGCGGAACTTCGCCTTGAAGGAACGCAGGCCCTCGAAGTCGAACAGCGGGCGCCCGGCGCTGCGCGCGAACCGCAGCCACGGCCGCACCGGGCCCGCGAGCGGCGCCAGGCCCAATGTCACGTACTGGCGCCCGTTCAACGCGGCGGCGCGCATCGCGGCGTCCACCAGCGTCTCCGCCGTGCCGTTGGGCGCGGTGGGCTCGCGCAGCAGGTCCTGGAGGAACCAGCCGTCGCGCGCGTACACGGGCGTCACCGACAGGAAGCCCACCACGCGGCCCTCCACCTCCGCCACGAAGGCGCGGCGCTCGCGAGCGAAGGCACCAGGGGCCAGTCCCACCAGGAAACCCATGGTCGCCATGCGGCGCGACGCGAGCCAGTGCTCGGCAAGCACCTCCACCGCCGCTCGCAGCGGGTGGCCTTCCGTCTCCATCACCTCCGCGGGCACCTCGCGCACGCGCACGCCGTGGGAGCGCGCGCGGCGGAGCTGTTCGCGCAGGCTGCGGCTGCCCTTCACCACTGATTCCCATTTCGTCGGGTCCCACACCGGCTGCTCGCCAATGGGCAGCTCCTCGAACGGGACGAGGCGGGAGAAGCGCGACTCCGTGGCGAAGAAGCTCACGCGCTTGCCCGCGCTCCGGGCCGCCTGGTGGAAGGCCTCCACCACGTCGTGCACGCGCTCATGCGAGGCGATGGGACCGCCTCCCGCCACCCACGCGCCGCCCGTGTCCACGTAGGCGATGCACCCGTCCCCCTCCGGAGAGAACCAGTACTGGAAGCCCGGCTGCAGCACCTGGAAGGACGTCGCGTTCCAGCCGTGGTGCTTGAGCAGCGCCAGCACCCGCTCGCGCGGGTCGCCTGCGGGGTCCTGGTGGGGGTCGGCCATGGTGTTTGCGTTCAAACTACGTCCCATGGCGCACCCCCGCCAGCCAAAGCCGCCCGAGGAGACAAGGCCCTCCTGGAGGGACGGGCTGTGAGGAAGTGCACCGCCCCCGGGTGGAAGTGCACGGGGAATGGATCCAATCCGGCCGCTCCCACGCACTACAGGAGGACGTCCTTGACGGGGAAATCAGGGCCGGAGCCGGGCCCCCATGGGGCGGCCCTCCCATGGAGGGGCCCGGCTGTAGTACCGCGGCGACGGTCCCTCCTCAGGAACCGTCGTCCTCCGCGTCGTCCCCGCCGCTGTCCGCGGGAGCCCGGCCGAGCAACTGGTCCACCTCCGCGTGCGCGCTCTCCGCCTGCGCCGCGCTGATGCGCTTGTAGGTCTTCAGCGCGTCCACCACGTGGTGCGCGTGCTTCCACAGCGCTCGGGAACCACTGGCCGGCGAGCGCTTGCGCGGGGACGGCAGCATCGCGGCCAGCACCGCGCCCTGCGCCACGGAGAGTTGGGACGCGGACACGCCGAAGTGCTCCCGCGCTCCCGCCTCAATCCCATACACGCCGTTCCCCCACTCCACCACGTTGAGGTACAGCGTCAGGATGCGCTGCTTCGTCAGCGCCTCCTCCAACCGGTGCGCCAGCACCAGCTCCTTCAGCTTGCGCACCAGGCTGCGGTCCGAGGACAGCCATAGGTTCTTGGCCAGTTGCTGCGTGAGCGTGGACGCCCCCCGCCCCAGCTCCCCC
>NZ_RAWR01000489.1:0-585 GCF_003986945.1 Corallococcus sp. AB018
GGTGGAGTGCGTTGCGTGCCACGACCACCGCACCACCACTGGAGAGCGGCGCGAAGAGCTCGAAGACGGAGAGGTCGAAGTTGAGGCTCGTCGCGGCGAGGGTGCCCTTCAACTCCTCCGGCGAGAATGTAGTCAGGGCCCAGTGGAGGAAGGAGACGGCGTTGCCATGGGAGATGGCGACGCCCTTGGGACGGCCTGTGCTGCCGGAGGTGTAGATGAGGTAGGCGAGGTGTCCGGCGTGGATGTCCACCACCGGAGCCGTCGTCGGCTGTTTCGCCAGCTCCACGTCGTCAGAGTCCAAGCACACCGGCGTGGCGGATGTCTCCGGAAGCGCTGAGAGCAGATGGGAGTGCGCGACGAGTGCAGGGCCCTGGGCGTCCTCCAGCAGCCAGCCCAAGCGCTCACGCGGGTAGCTGGGGTCCAGCGGCACGTAGGCGCCACCGGCCTTGAGGATGCCGAGAGCGCCGATGACGAGGTCCTCGGTGCGCTCGACGCACAGGCCGACGCGGACTTCGGGCCCGACGCCAAGTCCGCGCAGACGGTGCGCGAGCTGGTTCGCCTTCGCGTCCAGCTCCCGGTACGTCA
>NZ_RAWR01000490.1:0-578 GCF_003986945.1 Corallococcus sp. AB018
TTATTCTTGTGTCTTGTCGTTCTAGCGTGCCTTATTGCGCTCGAGCGGACCTAGTTTTTTGTTCTTGACGCTGCGTTGTGTTCTCCGCTCGAGCGGGAATGTCGTATATCAGTTGGCAGCTGTGCATTTTAAAATCACTTTTTACATTCTCTCTCTCTCTCTCTTACTTTCTAAAAAGTCATTTTGAGAGTTCCTCTCTCTAGAAACTCCCTTCTCTCTAGGGTTTGATCTAGTTAGAGTGTTTCCTTTTCCTTCGGCCTTTGTAAGAGTTGGGTTGATCGTCGAGGGCTACATTTTAATCTGAAAATATCGAGGTTTGGAGCACGTTGAGTTTTTTCACCTTCTTTCGTTGAGCTCCGAATTTGAGGTAGGGATTCCTACTCACTTTTATGGTCTTTAACATAGATCTTTGGTGATTTTGATTAAGTGTTGAAGTTGAGAAATTTTGGGACTTAGGGTTTCAAAATGTCAAAGAGGGTTTTATTATTTTGATTCTAAAATGAGTATTTTGAGTTTCAAAATAGCGGTATTGATGTTGATTGTTGATATATGGACCATTGGGTCAATGTTGGAAAACG
>NZ_RAWR01000491.1:0-578 GCF_003986945.1 Corallococcus sp. AB018
ACTACTTCAGGTTGTTCACGGCGGCCATCGCCATGTCGTCCATCTTCTTCATGAGGTTCGTGATGGTGCTCATGATCTGGGACTCGAGCTGAACCTGCTTCTGCGCCTGCAGGAAGCCCTTCTGCTCCGCGGGGGCCGCGGCGATCATCTTGTCCATCGCCGTGCCAGTGGTGTTCTTCGCGGTGTTCACTGCGGTGTTGAAGACGTCGATCGTGGCCATGAGAGTTCTCCTGGTACGGCGGGATGAGTTCGTGCGGCACCAGCTACAAAAAGATTATCGGTGAAGGGGGGCGGGAGTTTCCTAAGGGTTTTCCGCGATCATTTTTCCCCGGGAAGCCCCGGCCCGCTTTTCCGCCGCGCAGACGGAGGCCGGAAACGCCGCCGGCCCCGAACCGGTACCCTGGAAGGGCACCAGCACGGGGCCGGAGCGAAACCAACAACCTGGAAGGATTACTTCAGGTTGTTCACGGCGGCCATCGCCATGTCGTCCATCTTCTTCATGAGGTTCGTGATGGTGCTCATGATCTGGGACTCGAGCTGAACCTGCTTCTGCGCCTGCAGGAAGCCCTTCTGCTCGG
>NZ_RAWR01000492.1:0-577 GCF_003986945.1 Corallococcus sp. AB018
TATTCCACGTTGGCCGAAACCTGTGCCAGCTATTAGTATTCATTGCGATAGCCAATCAGTGATTGGTCAGGCACAGAGTAATATGTATAATGGAACGTCTAGACATATCCGTCGTAGACATAATTCCATACGACAACTACTCTCAAATGGAGTTGTCTCTCTAGACTATGTCAAGTCTAAGGACAACATTGCGGATCCGCTAACCAAAGGGTTAACTCGAGAGTTAGTAGAAAAGTCGTCAAGAGGAATGGGGTTAAGGCCTTTAGAAAAGGTTACCGGAACGGAAAACCCAACCTAGTTAACTGGAGATCCCAAGATCTAGGTTCAAAGGGACAACCTAACTTCGTATAACGGGTGAGTCACTGAAGAGGTAAATCCTCTTGCCCATTCCTTTATACAGTGATGCCCTGTGGGGGTGGAAGGTTAAGCTAATGCTTTTAATGACCTTAGTGATGTGGTATAATGAAATACCGTATCTAGGTCACCTATGTGAGTGCGAAGTGGGTTGCTTCTTTAAGAATTGGTAAGGCCGAATTCATTAAAGCCACTCACTGAACCAGATTAGTGTGCTAAGGCC
>NZ_RAWR01000493.1:0-571 GCF_003986945.1 Corallococcus sp. AB018
CCAATGGCCTTCCCCACGCCCCGCACGACCGAGCCGCTGCCCGGATACACGAGGTCCGCCACGCCGGAGGCCACGCCCACGGCCCCCGCGACCTTGCCGATGATGTCGTAGGTCTTGTCCCGCTGCTGCTGGCTCGCGGAACGGCCATTCCCCGCGGCCTCGATGCCAGCCATGACCGGGTCCTCCGCCGGCTCCTCCCCCGAGGAGGGCATGCTGAAGGGGTCTTCCGTCTGGGAGCGGTTGCCCCCGAAGAAGCCCCCCTCGTCATCCGGCATGACGGCCGGCATCTGCGAATCCGCCTGGCCTCCGGGACGCCGGAGCGGCTCGGGAGCGTCGGAGAAGAACCCCGCTCCGGGCTTCCGGCCCGGATGCGGAAACTCCTCCTGGGGCGGGGTGGGCCCGCGCGGACGCAGCCGTACCTCTTCCACCCGCGCGGTGTTGGACTGCGGAGCCTCGTCCTCTTCGTCGAAGAAGCCAGCCATGTTTCCCCCTCATGGGATTATTCCCACGGTGCTGCATTCCCAATCCTGGGCCGCGAAGTGCGGGCCCGTCAAGACAGGGGGGAGGGGAC
>NZ_RAWR01000494.1:0-568 GCF_003986945.1 Corallococcus sp. AB018
TCCCGGAAGGCTCGCCCCCTCCCCTGCCCGCCCGGGAACGGCTACATGGAGGGGACCGTGAACCTGCTCCTGCTCTTGGACGAGGACTTCCAGCCGGACGGCACCGCCCGGCTCACCGGCCGGCGCGCCCAGCACGCCCGCGACGTCCTCAAGGCCGAACCCGGCGAATCCCTGCGCGTGGGCCGCCTCAACGGCCTCATCGGCACGGGAGAGGTGCTGGAGAACGCCCCCGGCCTGCTCCACCTGCGCGTCGACCTCACGGACTCACCGCCGCCCCGGGCCGGCGTGGACCTGCTCCTGGCCATCCCGCGCCCCAAGGCGCTCAAGAAGGTCCTGCCCGCCGTGGCGTCCCTGGGCGTGGACCGCATCGTGCTGGTGAACGCGGCCCGCGTGGAGAAGAGCTACTTCGACTCCAAGGTGCTCAACGAGGCCTTCGTCCGCGAGCTGCTCCTCCAGGGCCTGGAGCAGGCTCGCGATACGCGCATGCCGGAGGTGCTCATCCGCGAGCGCTTCCGCCCCTTCGTCGAGGACGAGTTGGACGCTGTCTTCGGCCCGGAGCCGCTGCGCC
>NZ_RAWR01000495.1:0-567 GCF_003986945.1 Corallococcus sp. AB018
GGATATCATTGGATCTCAACAAATAAGTTGTGACAAGAGTGGCATTGGCTTTGGTGGTAAGAAAGATCAAAAACAGAGTGCTTCAACATCTCATGATACAAGAACTGAAGGAAAGGGAGAACAAAAATTTCAACATAAGGATAGACTTCTAAAACTTCCTAGAGTTGGTAAGGTAAAAGAAAAGAAGGTACACCCTGTTTTTATTTGTCATCATTGTGAAATGCATGGTCATATTCGCCCTTACTGTTATAAGTTGCATGGGAAAGTGTCTCAAAAGGATAGAAATTCGAATATTTTTTTGGTTAGGAGACAACCTTACATGTCCAGGCAGAATTCCAAGATTCATGAGGGTGTTCACAATGCCAAGACATTTACCAAGACCGCAAGACCTGATTTTGGTAAGACCAAAAAGATTTGGGTGAGAAAAGATGTTTTAACTTGTTTAGTTGTTTACACTGCTCTAAAAGCACGTGACTCACACATGTGGTATCTTGATAGTGGGTGCTCTCGTCACATGTCCGGTAACAAATCCTACTTCGCCTCCCTTGAAAAATATGAAGAAGGAAT
>NZ_RAWR01000496.1:0-565 GCF_003986945.1 Corallococcus sp. AB018
CTTCTTCACGCTGCTTCGTTCAGCGCATTCCGGGGGCGGGGTTATCACCTGCGCCATTCCGGGCTTCGGTCCGGGGTGGGAGGGGTGGAAGGCCGCTCCCAGGGAAGCGAGACGACGGTCATGGGGCATGGGCGCCCGGTGTGGAGTGCGCGAGCCACCTTCGCGGTGGTGCTGGGGCTTTGGCTGGCCTCGGGGCCCGCGCGGGCGCAGGACGGCGGCGGCTGGCGGTCCGCCTTCGAGCTGCTGGCGAGCGGTCCCGAGCTGGGTGGGAGTGACATCCCCCGGGACGTGCCGAAGCGCCGGGGTTCGGACGCGACGGTGGTGCCGCCGGAGGTGATGGCCCGGGTGTTGACGGAGGAGGGGCCCCGGCCGGTGCCCACGGCGTCCGCGGCGGAGTCCGGCCCGGTGGTGGCGCCGGAAGCTCCGGGTGCGATGGAAGGCGGCCGGGTGTCGGAGCCCCGCGTGCGCCTGACGGAGGACGCGCCGAGGCCGCCGTTCAAGGCGCTGCCGGTGGCGGTCGCGGTGGTGCCGGGGTTGCTGCTGCACGGGTTGGGTGCGTGGACGG
>NZ_RAWR01000497.1:0-551 GCF_003986945.1 Corallococcus sp. AB018
TCACAATAGATTGCATAACCCAACCCTCTCCGGAATAATCAAGACCGGAGCGGTGGTCAATCTAACCTTCAACTCTTGGAACGACTTTTCACAAGTCTCACTCCACACAAACTTGACCCCTTTCCTCGTCAATCTAGTCAACGGCGAAGCTAGCCTGGAGAAATCTTTCACAAACCGACGGTAATACCCAGCTAATTCTAGAAAACTGCGGATCTCAAACACACTCTTAGGCTGTGCCCAATCTTGCACTGCCTCAACCTTGGATGCATCAACGGACACCCCTTCCCCGGATACCACGTGGCCTAAGAATTTGACTTCCCTTAGCCAGAATTCACACTTCCCAAGCTTGGCATACAGCCTATGGGCTCTAAGCAACTCAAGCACCACTCTCAAGTGTTCCTCGTGCTCCTCCTCTAAAGGCAAATAGATAAGAATGTCGTCCACGAAAACGACCACAAATCGATCTAAGAATTCCCGGAAGATCCGGTTCATCAAGTCCATAAAGACTGCCGGTGCATTGGTAAGCCCAAATGGCATCACCAGAAACTCAT
>NZ_RAWR01000049.1:0-47648 GCF_003986945.1 Corallococcus sp. AB018
CCCTCGGCCCCCACCACCAGCGCCAGGGGCCCGTCCAGACGGGCGCTCCACAGAGGCTCGGCGCCTTCCACGTCCGCGGCCGCGACCCAGAGGCCCGCTTCCTTCAACTGCTCCAGGGCGCGGGAGATGTTGGTGACGCGCGCGATGGGGCAGTACTCGACGGCGCCCGCGGAGGCCTTGGCCACCGTGCCGGTCACCTGTACGGCGCGGTCCTTCGCCAGGACGACGCCATGGGCCCCGAGCGCATGGGCCGAGCGGATGATGGCGCCCAGGTTGTGCGGATCCTGGATGCCGTCGAGCACGACGACGAGCGCGGGCTGCTTCTTGGCCTTCGCCACTTCCAGCACGTCCTCCAGTTCGACGTACTGGAAGCCGCGCAGCTCGGCGACGACGCCCTGGTGCACGCCGCCCTCGGCCATGGAGGTCAACCGTTCCCGGCCGACCTTCTCCACCCGGACGCCCGCGTCACGCGCGCGGCTGAGCAGTTCGCCCGCGGCCTTGGCGCCAACCTGCCCGTCGACGATGAAGAGGCGCTCCACCGCGTCGGGATGGGCGCGCAGGGCCTCCAGCACGGGGTTGACGCCATGGACGTAGCGCGGGGCTTCGTGGCCGCCGCGTTCACCACTGGAAGGCTTGGGGGAGCGCTCGCGCATGGGGGCTACTGGACCTCCACGGGCAGCGAGAAGGTCTTCTTCTGACGGGCGCAGATCTTCTCCGTGCAGATGAAGAAGGTCAGCGTCGCGTCCAGCGTGCCCTTGCCGGCGGACACCGCGGTGAAGGGGACCTCGAAGCGGGGATCCACGAACTGCTGGCCGTCCGCCTTCTTCGCCACCGACTGTTCACGGGTCAGCGTCTTCTGGGCGGGCGTCAGCTGCTTGCCCGTCAGTTCCAGCTTCAGCGGGGCCTCGTCGGAGACGTGGGCGCCGGGCTTCGACTTGATGGCGAGCACGAACGAGCCCTGCCCTCCGGCCTTCACCTGCGTCGACGTCCCCTCGGTGGTGACTTCGTAGAGGGTGGCGGGGTCCACGTCCTGGGCCAGCACCGGCGCGCCGACGAGCGTCAGCAGCAGGGGGGCCAGGGTCGGGAGGCGGCGGGTGCTGGGCATGGGTGTCTCCAGGAAGGCGGCGTTCGTATACCGGGGCTTCGGACGCGCGGGGAGCGCTTTCTCTTCTAACTCCGCGGCGCGTTCACCTTCACGGCGCCCTTGCGCCCCGGCGACGGCGGGGGCAGGGCCTGGGGCGTCTCCAGCGCGGCGGTCCAGACGGGGACAGCGCCGGCGACGAGGGCCTCCGCCCGCTGGATGATGGGCGTGGCCAGGTCCAGGCCCGTCGCGGCCTCCATCTCCAGGAGCGCGGGCGAGCTGTTCACTTCGAAGACCTTAGGGTGTCCCTGGACGTCCAGGATGTCCACCGCGGCCACCTCCAGGCCCACCAGCCGGGCGACCTTCTCCGCCATGGCGCGATGGCTGGGGGACAGTGGCAGGGCTTCCAGGCGGGCGCCCCGGTTCAGCGTGTGCGAGAGGCGCCCGGGGCGCGGCTTGCGCAGCACTCCGGCGATGGCCTCACCGCCCACCACGAGCACGCGCACGTCCTGGCCGGTGCTCCGCACGTACTCCTGCATGACGAGGTTGTGCCCCAGACCGAGCACCGCCTCGAGCGCGGCCTCCAGCGACTGGAGGCTTTCGCAGACCATCACGCCGTGCTTCTCCTGGCCCTGGAGGAGCTTCACCAGCACGGGCACCCCGCCCACCAGGCCGACCATCTCCTTCAGGTGGGCCGCGTCCCGGGCCATCACCGTGGCGGGGATGTCGATCCCGTGGGCGGACAGGAGCTGGAGCGCGCGCATCTTGTTGCGCGACTGCGCGATGGCCTGGGCGTGGTTCACCAAGGGCACGCGCGCCAGACCGAACTGGTTCACCACCGCGAGCCCGTAGGTGCTGATGGACAGGGCGATACGCGGGATGACGACGTCGGTGGGCGTGAGCTTCTTGCGGTCGTAGAACAGGGTCGCCTGGCTGCCCCCGTCCAGATGCATCTGCACCCGGAGCGGGTTGAGCACGCGGACCCGGTGTCCTCTCGCGCGGCCTGCTTCGACAATTCGCCGCGTGGACGAGATGGAAGCGGAGCGCGAGAGGACAGTGATTTTCATGGCGGAGGCGACCGGCCCGGCGAGGACCCTATAATCCTCGCCTCCGCCCGCGTAAAGCCGCCTCCGCCTGCCTGCCGCCTAGAGCTGGCGGATGGCGCGGACTTCGACGCTGACGGGGTCCTCCGGACGCGACGACTCCAGCTTCGCGCAGGCGCTGCCCGTGAACCGCACGCCCGGCTTCTCGGGAACCGACAGGTCCAGCGACCAGGTGTCGGGGCCCGCGAGCGTGCGCTCGCCGTCGATGTAGACGACGATGAGCTTTTCATCGGAGGGCAGCTGGCTCGGCTCAAGCTTGGTGAAGCACGGCTCGCCCGGCTGGATCTCCTCGCTGATCGACTTCAGCGCGGCCGCCAGCTCCTCGCGATTGCCCGCCTGGTAGAAGGAGCGGCCGCACAAGCCGGTAGCGACGTCGCAGGTGTCCCCCGCTCCGCAATCGACGCTGGCCTTGCAGTCACGTGCGTAGCCACCCGCGCGCGCCATCTCGTTGAGGACGCTGGGGCCATCACCCGCCGACGTCTCAGCGCCGAAGCCGATGACGATGGTGGAGATCATGTTCGCCTTGAGCGCCGACACCGCCGACACGGAGGCGTTCTTGTCAAGGCAACCCCGCTGGTAATACGGGCTCCCCTTCGTCGTGCACTGCGACAGAACATCGAGCGTGCAGCGGCACTCAGCGCTGCTGCCATCGTATTCGTTCTTGTCGTTGCAGTTGGGAAGACCGTCGGTCAGCAGGATGATGATCTGATCGCGATCTTCGGAGTTGGCCCGCAGCTGCGTGCCTACGAACTCCAGGCTCGCGCTCGTCGGCGTACCGCCCCGGGGCCGGCCAGCGCCACCATTGGGGATACCCTGAAGCTTGTCGTTAACCAGGCTCGCATAGTCCTGGAGCTCCGTGTCTGAATCCAGCTCGAACGGAACACTGGCGCGGATGCTCAGACTGCCAGCGGCGGCGGTGGCAGGTGCGCACAGTTCGGGCACGGTCGTCGTCTGCGGCGGTGGCTTGACGGGAGGAGGCTCCGGGTAGGTCGTCAGGCCGAAACGGACCAGCTTGCCGCTCTCCGCGAGGAACGGGCCCATGGCGCCCTGGAGCTCAGACCAGCGCGTGGGGCACTTCGAGGTGTCGCAGGGATTGTCGTCCTCACACATGTAGAACTTGCCGTCTTCGGCTTGGAAGTCACACACGCGCGTGCCGTTGACGACCAGGTCCTTGTTGACCGGCTTTGTCATGGAGCCGGAGATGTCCACGAGGAGCATCACGTCCGGCTTGCTCCTGCGGGCGGTGATCACCGACTCCACGGTCGTCTGGGCGATCGCGAGTGGATCCACCGGCTCGAAGTCATAGGTCTGACAGCCGGCCATCACGGCAACACCGAGCGTGCCGGCCAGCAGTGCGCTCAGGGGGGTCGACTTGGCGCGCATAGGCTTTGAGGATTCCTTCCGGGGGGAACAACGAACTGCGAATGCCCCAGCGTAACGCGTGGACGCCCACCGAGGCTACAGCGACGCGCGGCAGGCAGGTTCCATTCAGGTAATGCTGCCAAGTTGCAACGTCAGGCGATCCGCGAGGGCGAGTCCGGTTCCCCTGTCGGACATCCGCCTCCTTCTGGAGGGAGGGGACCGGCTCGGGTGTCCGCTCAGAGCGTGAGGACGCGCGCGCCGTCGGTCAGCCTCCAGATGGAGGCCAGGCCCATGACGTCGTCCAGCGTGCCGTGCAGTTCCTGGGGTGAGAGGCCACAGATGCGCACCGTGGTGTCGCAGGCCACGAGCTTCGCGCCCAGGGCTCGGGCTTCCTCCAGCATGCGGGCCGGTGTGGGGACATTGAGCCCTTCGGCCCGGGCCGCCTCGGTGCGCTCCCGCTCGCTGTGCGCCAGGCCGAAGCCGCCGCGGACCAGCTGGCGCAGGGCCTCGAAGGCGAAGACGAAGTAGACGTCGTCGCCCATCGCGGCGGCGGTGATGCCCATGGAGGCCGCCTGATAGGCGGGCTCGTACGTGGCGTGCTGGAGGAAGAAGAAGACGCGTCCGGCCATGGTGGACCGACCTTAGCGTTATCGAGTCCGGACCGGCAGCCGTCGTATAACGGGGCTCCCCTTCCCCACCGGGAGCTCCGCATGCCGAGCCAGCCGTCCCGCCCCCGCGGTGTTCGTCCCTCGCGGGTCCCGTCCCGTTCCGCCTCCTCGCGATGGGTGGCGCTGGCGGGTCTCGCCGTGCTCGCGGGCGTGGGGCCCGTGTCCGAAGCGGCTCCCGCCAGCGCGAAGGCCCCGACCGCGGCTTCCGTGCCCGTGCCTCCCCCCCCTGTTCCCGGACCGCTGCGCATGGAGGCACTGGGATTGCTCTCACAAGCTTCCGTGGCGCCCGAGGCGGCGTGGCGCAGGTTCGGGCCGGAGGTCGTGCCCGTGCTCGCGGCGCTGGCGGAGGACACGAGCGTCCCGGATGCGCAGCGGATGCGGGCCGTGACGGCGCTGGCTCGCGTGGAGTCGCCCGAAGCGGGCCAGACGCTCCAGGCGATGCTGGAGGATCCGCACCGGCCTTCGGATGTCCGCTCACAAGCCGCGGCCGCGCTGGGCCAGCGGCTGGGGTTCGAGGCCGTCAAGACGCTGCAGGCCCGGTTGGAGGACCGCGACCTGCGACTGCGTGAGGCCGTCGCCCAGGCGCTTGGCCGGCTGGGCGGTCAGCGGGTGCGCGAGGTGCTGGAGGAGCGGCTCCCCCTGGAGGACGTTCCCCAGGTGCGTGAAGCGCTCCAGCAGGGCCTCACGCTCGCGGAGCCCTGAGCGGGCGCCGGGCATGGCGGTGGCGGCCGCCCTGGTGGGCTGCTCGGGGCTCGCGTCGGGCGGGGCCTTCCGTTAGATGGGAGGCCATGCGCCCCACCGTCCTTCTCTTCGATATCGATGGCACCCTCGTCACCACCGGCGGTGCAGGCCGCCGCGCCATGGGCCTGGCCTTCGAGCAGCTCCACCGGCGGCGCGACGCGTGCGACGGCTTCAGCATGTCCGGCATGACGGACCGGGCCATCGTCCGCAAGGGCCTGGGCGTCATCGGCCAGTCCGACACCGAGGACACCATCAGCGCGGTCATCGACGCGTACGTCGCCCACCTGGGACTGGAGGTTCCCAAGGTCGATGCACGTGAGTACCGGCTGCATCCGGGCATGCGCGAGGCCGTGATGGAGGCTCGCTCGCGGTCGGGATACGCGGTGGGCCTGGGCACCGGCAACGTGCGCGCGGGCGCCAAGGTGAAGCTGGACCGCGTGAGCATCCACGACCAGTTCGCCTTCGGCGGTTTTGGCTGCGACTTCGAGGACCGCGTGGCGCTCATCCGTCACGGCGCCCAGGCCGGGGCGGCGCAGCTGGGTCAGCCGCTGGAGGAGTGCCGGGTGGTGATCATTGGCGACACGCCGAAGGACGTCGCGGCCGCCAAGGGCATTGGGGCGGAGACGATTGGCGTGGGCACGGGCAACTTCACGCCCCAGGCGCTGCGCGACGCCGGCGCCGAGTGGGCCTTCGCGGACTTCTCCGCCCCCGGCGCCATGGAGGCCCTGCTCGTCGGACGGTGAAGGTGTGGTATCTCCGCCGCCCCTCCGAGGAGTCGTCCACGCATGTCGTCCACGCTCGAATCCTATGAGCTGATCCGCTTCGCCGAGGCCTTCGAGGCCCGACTCGCCACGGCGGAGGAGATGGTCGTCGGCCGGCCGGGGTTGGAGGCCGAGAAGCAATGGCTGGCCTCCGCGCTGGAGCGCCTGCGCGAGGCCCGTGAGCCCGCGGGCGGTCTGCTGGAACAGGTGAAGGACCTGCCGGAGCTCGACGAGGCCCGCGAGGAGTTCTCGTTCGATCAGCAGGGCCGCTGGGTGGATGCGCTGGAGAAGCTGCACGCCGGCATCACCTTCACCGCCAGCAGCCGCGCCCCCGTCATCGAGGCCCTCTTCCCCCACCTCAAGTTCCCGCAGCTGCGCCGGGCACCCTTGGAGCTGGTCAACGAGTACGCCACGTCGTACGAGCGGCGGTTCAAGAGCGCCTACGTCACCCGCATCTTCTCCCGCGACGACTTCGCCATGGTCCGCCCTGTCGTGGATCAGGTCGCCGCGACGTTCGCCGCGTGGACCGCGAGCCTGTCCCCGACTCCCCTGCCCCCGGATCAGGAAGCCGCTCTGCGCGAGGCGCTGGTGGCACTGGGACGGCGGCTGGACGTGGCGCTGCGGCAGGGACGGCTGCTCGCCGAGGCCGCGCTCGTTCCCGTGCCCGGGGTCTTCGAGGCCGCGGGCCTCACCCTCAAGCCCCGGAAGCGCGCGGGCAAGTCGCTCGCGCTCTCCGCCGAGGACGGGGCTTCGGACCTCTTTGGTGAAGAGGGCGATGCCAGCCAGGAGGAGGCTTTCGAGGAGGATTCCGGGGACGAATCGATGGAGGCGGCTCCCGACGAGTCGGAGGCCCAGGCGCCCCTCGATGAGACCGCGGCGGAGGCTGGCGGCTCCGAGGCTGAGGCTTCGAACAGTGGATCCGAGGATGTCACCGCTGCTTCCGAACCCGTGGCTCCGGAGGCTCCCGTCGCGGCGCGTCCCACTCGGCGGGGGCGGCCTCCGAAGAACGCCGCTCCGGCTGCCGAGACCACCCAGACCGACGCTTCTACGGATGCCCCCGATTCCGGTGCTCCGGAGGCCGTGCGCCCCAAGCGACGCAAGAAGACCGACCCGTCCGAGGCTGGCACGCCTTGAGACCCGACGCGCGGTGAGTCCCCCGCCGTGAAGAGGAACCCGGACATGGCGGACGTCGCCCTTCCCATCGATCCCCTCCTGCCAGACATCGTCTCCACGCTCCGGAGCTCGCGGTCGCTCGTGCTGGAGGCGCCCCCTGGCGCGGGCAAGACGACCCGCGTTCCCCGCGCGCTGCTGGAGGCTGGGCTGGGCGCGGGCAAGGAGATCGTCGTCCTCCAGCCCAGGCGTCTGCCCACCCGGCTCGCCGCGCAGCGCGTGTCCGAGGAGATTGGCGAGCGCGTGGGCGAGACCGTCGGCTACCAGGTCCGCTTCGAGGACGTCCGCGGGCCCAAGACGCGCATGTCCTTCGTCACCGAAGGCGTGCTCGGACGCCGCCTGCTCACCGACCCCACCCTGCGCGACGTAGGCATCGTCGTGCTCGATGAGTTCCACGAGCGGCACCTGTCCGCGGACATCTCGCTCGCTCTTCTGCGGCGGCTGCAGGAGACGGCCCGCCCGGACCTCAAGCTCGTGGTGATGTCCGCGACCCTGGAGGCCGAGCCCGTCCGCGCGTATCTGGGTGGCGCTCCTTCCTTGCGCTCCGAGGGCCGCCGCTTCGACGTCAGCGTCGAATACCTTGCCGCCCCGGATGAGCGGCACCTGGATCAACAGGTGCTCTCCGCGCTCAAGCGCTTGTTCACCCAGGGCGTCGATGGCGACGTGCTCGTGTTCCTTCCCGGGGCCGGGGAGATCCGCCGCGCGCGAGACACCTGCGCGGAGTTCGCCGAGCGCCACGACGCCGACGTGCTCCCGCTCCATGGCGACCTCTCTCCCGCGGAACAGGACCGCGCCGTGCGCCGCAGCTCGCGCCGGAAGATCATCCTGTCCACCAACGTCGCGGAGACGTCCGTCACCATCGACGGCGTCGCGGTCGTCATCGACAGCGGGCTTGCTCGCGTGGCGTCCCACTCGCCCTGGTCCGGTCTGCCGCAGCTCAAGCTGGGCAAGGTGAGCCGGGCCTCCGCCGTCCAGCGCGCCGGTCGCGCGGGCCGCACCCGCGCCGGGCATTGCGTGCGCCTCTACACCCAGCACGACTTCGATGGCCGGCCTGATCAGGAGGCCCCGGAGATCCGCCGCACCGACCTGGCCGAAACGGTGCTCTCGCTGCGCGCGTCGGGCGTGAAGGACCTGACGGCGTTCCCGTTCTTCGAGCCGCCCCCCGCCCCCGCCCTGGAGGCCGCGGAGACGCTGCTGCGCCGCCTGGGCGCGGTGAACGCGAAGGGCCAGGTCACGGACGTGGGCCAGCGGCTCTTGCGATTCCCCGTCCACCCTCGCCAGGCGCGCGTCATCGTCGAGGGCGAGCGCCGGGGCGTGGGCGGTGATGCCGCCGTGCTCGCGGCCCTCATGGGCGAACGCGACATCCGCCGCGAGGCCCGCGCCAACCTGGGCGGCGGAGGCCGCGCGTCCGCGCTCGTCAGCGGGCCTTCCGACCTGCTGGAGCTCCTGGAGCGCTTCCGCGAGGCCGGCCGTTCGGGCTTCGCCTCCGGCCGCATGCAGTCGCTGTCACTGGACGCGGGCGCGGTGCAGGCCGTGGAGCGCGTGCAGAAGCAGCTGCGCCGCACGGTGCGGGAACAGGGCTCCCGCCCCGGCCGCCCCGAGGACGTGGAGCAGGCGCTGATGCTCAGCGTGCTCGCGGGCTACCCGGACCGCGTGGCCCGCAGGCGGCGGCCCCGCTCCCCGGAGCTGCTCATGTTCGGCGGCGGCACCACCAGCCTGTCCGAGTTCAGCGTCGTCCAGGACGCGGAGCTGATGGTCGCCGTGGACGCGGAGGAGCGCCCCGGCCGCGGCGCCGTCGTGCGGCTCGCCAGCACCGTGGAGGCCGAGTGGCTGCTGGACCTCTACCCGGACGCGCTGGAGGAGGTGGACACCCTCCAGTGGAACGCGGACTCGCGCCGCGTGGAGCGCCTCACCCGGCTGGCCTACGGCAACCTCATGCTGGAGGAGACGCGCACACCCGCGCCCCCGTCCGAGGAGGCCGCGCGCGTGCTGGCCGAGGCGGCCCTGGCCGCGGGCCCGGAGCGCTTCGCGGAACCCGAGGCGCTGGAGCAGTGGCGCACCCGCGTGGAGCTCCTGGGCAAGGCGTTCCCCGAAACGGGCTTTCCCACCGTGGACGCGGGCTTCATGCGCGACGCGCTGGCGTCCCTGTGCGTGGGCGCGCGCAGCTTCTCCGACCTGGAGGGCGTGTCGCTGCTGGACGCGCTCTACGCGCGCCTCACCTCCGAGCAGCAGCGCCTGCTGGCGAACCACGCCCCCGAGCGCGTCACCCTGCCCGGCGGTCGCGGCGTGAAGGTGCACTACGAGCCCAACAAGCCACCCTGGGTGGAGTCACGGCTGCAGGACTTCTTCGGGATGGCGCAGGGGCCCAGCGTTGGCGCGGGCCGCGTGCCGCTGGTGCTGCACCTGCTGGCTCCCAACATGCGCGCCGTGCAGGTGACCACCGACCTGGCGGGCTTCTGGGAACGTCACTACCCGGCGATCCGCAAGGAGCTGTGCCGCAAGTACCCCCGGCACTCGTGGCCGGAGGATCCGCGCCACGCCGAGCCGCCCGCACCCCGTCCTCCGAGGCGCTGAAGCGCGCGGCGCGGGACTACAGCCGCTTGTGCATCTCCAGGTGGTCGATGCCGGCCTCGTCGAAGACGGCGCCGACGGGCTGGTAGCCGTGCTTCTTGTAGAAGTCGAGCGCGTAGAGCTGGGCGTGCAGCATGATGCCGCTCACGTTGCGGCGGCGCGCCTCCTCCTCCAGCGACGTGAGGAGCAGCGAACCCACTCGGGCCTTGCGGTGCGCCTGGAGCACCGCCATGCGGCCAATCTGGCCCCACGTTCCAGGCTGCCCGGCGGGCGGCTCCGGCAGCTTCACCAGCCGGCCGGTACCGATGGCGTGACCGCCCTGGTAGGCGATGACGTGGTAGGCGAGGGCGTCCTCGGCGTCGCGCTCGATGCCCTCGGGGACGTGCTGCTCCTCGATGAACACCACCTCACGGATGGCGAGGGCCTGCATGAGCTCCGCCTCGTCCTTGATGTGGGCGACGGTGACGGGTGCCGGGGAGGTCTCGGGAGGCGTCGGCATGGCTGAGGGCAAGGTACACAAAAGCCCGCGCCGCCAACAGGCGGAAAAAACCACCGCCGGCCGGCCCGCCATGCCCCCCGCGCGGTCGGCCCGTCACCTGCCGCCTGCCCGTGAAAGGGCTTGTCGCGAAAGCCCCGCCGCATCGGGTCATCCGGTTGCAATTGCCCTCTCACGTCGGGCTCTCGGGCGGGTTCCACTCCGCGCATGGGCGGGCGGAGCGGAGGAGGAT
The DNA here is from genome assembly GCF_003986945.1 of Corallococcus sp. AB018. Taxonomy (NCBI): domain Bacteria; kingdom Pseudomonadati; phylum Myxococcota; class Myxococcia; order Myxococcales; family Myxococcaceae; genus Corallococcus; species Corallococcus sp. AB018. The sequence continues at coordinate 10,186 of NZ_RAWR01000049.1, forward strand.
CATCCAGGGGAGGGCGTGGTAGGGTTCAGGCCGATGCGTACCCGTGCCCTCATCGCCCTGGCCCTGGGCCTGCTGTCGACGCCCGCGCTCGCCCAGAAGGAGTTCTTTTTCGGAACGGGAGAGCCGCCCGTGTTCCGCGAAGCGGACATGGACAAGCGGTTCCTCCGCTCCCGCGTCAATCAGGCCCTGGTGCAGGGCACGAGCGACGCGAACTGCGCGCAGCTCGTGGGCGCGCTGCTCACCATCGTGGGCGAGTCCGCGCCGTACCTGCACAAGCGCGACGAGAACTTCTACCTGGACCCCGTGTTGATCCAGGTGCTGGGCACGCAGCTGTCCACGCCGCGCTTCCCCGCCAACATGTTCCTGGTGTCGATGATGCGCCGGGTGCTCATCGACAAGCGGCTGCCGCCGGAGTGGATGCAGACGGCGGTGGCGCTCGCGCCGTACTACCCGCCGCTGGACCTGAGCAAGCTGCGCTTCATCGCGGATGGCGTGAAGCCCGTGGACAGCTTCTTCTTCACGCTGCCCGCGATGCTGGAGCGCTACGACACGGAGGTCCTCAAGGCCAACACCACCGCGGCCAGCGTGGCGGACGCGAAGTTCCGCGACGACTACCTCGACAAGGAGGTGGCCTTCGGAGGGCTGGAGTTCATCGACGCGAAGCTGGAGAAGCCCAAGAAGAAGAGCAAGAAGGGCCCTCCGCCGGAGCCTCCCGCGCTGGTGGCCCGGCTCGTCTTCTACCTGCCGGATCCGGGCAATGACGGCCTGCTGTCCGGGCTCACCTACGGCAAGCCCAAGGTGCGGCCCTCCATCAACATCACGGCGCGGCTGAAGGACGACCAGTACACGCCGCTGACGCAGCTGCCGAAGGGAGCGCGCGTGGTCCTGCGCGGCCGCTTCTGGGAGTACCGCAAGCAGCTCAAGGAGCTGGAGGTGCGCGACGCGTACCTCTTCCAGGACCGCGACTGGGCCCAGAACCCCGCGCTCGCGGATCCCAACGCCGTGGCGTCCTGCCCGCTCGCGTTCAACGACCTGACGGGCACCGCGCCCGTGCAGCCGGGCGGCTTCGGCGGCAAGCGCTAAAAGCGCGCCGTCTCACGTTCCGCACGCCCATCCCGGGGGCGGCACCCCTGCCGTGCCGCCTCCTTCCGCGCCCTCCTCCCGGGAGCGCGCCCCGCCTGACTGGCACGGCCGCTGCTCATGCCCGCGCATCCCTTGCGCGCGAGGCATGCCATGAAGGTCGAAGGTCAGGACGCCCCTTCCGGAAACGAGAAGGCCCCCCCGGAGAAGGACGCGTTCAAACAGGTCCTCCAGCGGACCTCTGGACGGAATGACACCCCACCTCGTCCCGGGGCCCGCCGCGAGCCGGTGGCTCCAGGGACGCTGCTTCCGAAACCCGGCCTGCTCCGTACCGGTGGGCAGGGGCCAGGGCCAGCGACGCGGGCCACTCCGGCGCTTCCCGGCGTCCGTGCGGCGGGGGCGCTCCTCGCAACGACGCGCAGCGCCCTGGGAAGCACTGAGACGCTCCGCCAGGCCCGGCAGGGCATGCACGTGGAGGCGCAGCGGCTGGGGTCGGTGCGCCAGGAGGCGCTCGCGGACGGCGGCACGCAGGCCTCTCATCGTGTGACGGAGTTGCTGGCCCGCGAGGTGGAGCGCTCCTTCCGCGCGGAGCCCCGTCCGGCGCCGTGTCCCCTCCCCTCGCCCACGCGTGACGACCGTTCCTCGGAAGGCCTGTCGCGCGTCTCCGCACCCGAAGGTGCTCGCGCGGCGGGTGGAGCCACGGAGAGCGCCGCACCGGCCAGCCCTCCCGGCGCGCAGGTCGAGTCCGCGCTGGCGCTCATCGAGAAGATCGAGGTCTTCGTGAAGTCACAGCGGCCGGCGCTGGGCCTCAGCCTGCGCGGGGCGCTGGAGGCCACCGTGGAGGTGGAGCGCACGGGGCCCCGGGAGGTGGCCCTGCGCATCCAGGGCCGCCATGGGCCCGTTCCCACCGAGGACGTGGCGCGGCTGCGCGACGCGCTGGAAGCCCGGGGGCTGCGGCTCAGCGTCCTCCAGGCGGAGTGAACGTCCGACGATGCCCTTTCCGCGCCAGACTCCAGGAACGATGAAGGCCCTCACGCCAGGGGGCGCGAGGGCCTGCATCACGACGGGCGCGCTCGGGCGATTCGGCCCGCGGCTACTTCCCGCCGGCGGGGTTCAGCTCCGCGCGCTTGCCCTTCTTGTCCTTGTACTCCTCGGCTTCGGGCAGGGCGGCCTTCTTCTCCGCGATGTTGGGCCACTTGGAGGCGAAGTCGGTGTTGAGCTTCTTGTACTCCGACCACTCCGAGGGCAGCTCGGTCTCGGGGAAGATCGCCTTGGTCGGGCAGACGGGCTCGCAAGCGCCACAGTCGATGCACTCGTCCGGGTGGATCACGAGGAAGTTCGCGCCCTCGTAGAAGCAGTTGACCGGGCACACCTCGACACAGTCGGTGTACTTGCACTTGATGCAAGGCTCGGCGACGACGTAGGCCATGTGGATGTCTCCTCTGTGCGGAATTCCGCGCGTCCGTGGCCGCGCACAGTAGATGGTTGCGGCCAGTGTTGGCACCCTGAATTTAGGTACCAGCCCGGCCCGCTTCCCCGGTCAGCCCAGCAAGCCCTGCGCCCGCAGCAGCTCCGCGACAAGGATGGCGCCCTTTGCGGCTCCCATCTTCGTGTTGTGGGAGACGAGCACGTACTTGAAGCCGTTCTCCAGCACACCGTCCTCGCGGATGCGGCCCACCGTGGTGGCCATGCCGCCGTGGGTGTCCCGGTCCATGCGGGGCTGGGGGCGGAACGGGTCGTCCAGCACTTCAATCCACCGGGGCGGAGCGGACGGCAGGTCCTTCGCCACCTGAGCGCCCTGCCACTCGCGCATCGCCTGGGCGACCTCCGCCACGGTGGTTTTCTTCCCGAGCGACACGAAGACGGACTCGGTGTGGCCTTCCAGGACGGCGACGCGGGTGCAGGTGCAGGAGACGCGCACGTCGTGCGGAGTGAGCGCCGCGCCCGCGGGGTTGAGCGCCCCGAGGATCTTCTTCGTCTCCACCTCGACCTTGTGCTCCTCCTTGGGAATGTAGGGCACGACGTTGTCGAGGATGTCCAGGCCGATGACGCCGGGCGAACGTCCGGCGCCGGACATGGCCTGGAGGCTGGTCATCAGCACGGCCTTCACGCCGAAGCGCTCGGCCAGGGGGGCCAGCGTCACGGCGAGGCCCGTGGTGGTGCAGTTGGGGATGGGGACGATGAAGCCCTTCCACCCGCGCTGCCGGCGCTGCTCGTTGATGAGCGGGGCGTGGGCGGCGTTCACGGGGGGGAGGAGCAGGGGCACGTCCTCGTCGTAGCGGAAGGCGCTCGCGGCGGAGAACACCGGGATGTCCCGGGCCAGGCGCGGCTCGATTTCACGGGCGACGTCCGCCTCCACGGCGGAGAAGGCGATGTCGTAGTCCTTCGCCTGGACGGCGTCGCCGCTGACCACGGTCATGCGGGCGATGGACTCCGGGAGCGGCTCCGGGACGAACCAGGCCAGCATGCCGTTGGAGGCGCGCAGGGCGTCCGCGTACGTTTTTCCAGCGGAGCGGGGCGAAGCGGCGAGCCCGGTCAGCTCGATGAGCGGGTGGTCCTTCAGGGCAGCGATGAACTGCTGACCCGCGAGTCCGGTGGCGCCAATGAGTACGGCGCGAAGCTTGGCCATCGTGGGGGATCTCCGGTGGGGGAGGCAGGGCGCTCCTTACACCGTTTCACGACGCGCTGCATCCGCCGCTCAACGGTGGGCGTGGGAGGGGGCGCGTGCGTGGCGTTCCGTGGGGTAGCCCCCCGTCACCCAGGCGTGGAGCCCGCCGGCGAGACACACGGCGTTGCGCCCCCTCAGGCGCAACACGCGGCAGATGCGGCGGATGTCCGCGCAGTCCTGGGTGGTGCCGCACAGGACGATGAGCTCGTCGTCCGGCAGCATCGCCAGGTCCCGGGCAATCTCCGAGGCCGTCATACGCAGCGCGCCGGGGATGTGGATCTCGAACCGCTCCCAGTCCATCGCGTCGCGGCAATCCAGGACGAGCACCTCCTCGTCCCCCAGACGCATGAACAGCTCCTCGCAAATGATGCTGGGCTCCACCGGGACCTCCCCGAGGCGACGGGCTCCATCGAACATGAACCAGGGGGCTTTTTCCCCTCTTCCCGCCTGTCCGCCCGCCTGCTTCCCGGAAGGCCCGCGGGCTCAGAGGCCCAGCTGCTTCGCGATGATTTCGTTCATCACCTCACTGGTGCCGCCGCCAATGGGACCCAGCCGCGCGTCGCGCCAGTGGCGCTGGATGTCGTACTCCATCATGTAGCCCGCGCCGCCGTGGAGCTGGAGGCACTCGTCGGCCACGCGGCAGCACGTCTCCGTGGCGACCTTCTTGGCCATGGAGGTCTGCGCGACGGCGTACTCGCCGGCCACGTGCAGGCGCAGCGCGTGGTAGGTGAGCTGCCGCGCGCATTCGCGGGCGGTGTGCAGGTCCGCCAGCTTGTGGCGCACCACCTGGAAGCCGGCCAGCGTCTGATTGAAGGCGCGGCGCTGCTTCACGTGCTTGAGCACGGTCTCCAGCATGTCGTCCATGGCGCCCACCGCGCCCAGCGCGAGCGACAGGCGCTCCCACTGGAAGTTGCCCATGATCTGCGAGAAACCCTGCCCCTCCACGCCCAGCAGGTTCTCCGCGGGCACGCGGCAGTCCTCGAAGAAGAGCTCCGCCGTGTCGGACGCGCGCCAGCCCACCTTCTGGAGCTTGCGCCCCACGCTGAAGCCCGGCGTGCCCTTCTCCACCACCAGCATGGACAGGCCCTTGTGGCCGCGCGACGGGTCGGTCTTCACCGCCAGCACCACGAAGTCCGCCCGCACCCCGTTGGTGATGTACGTCTTGGAGCCGTTGATGACGTAGTGGTCACCGTCGCGGCGGGCGGTGGTGCGCAGCCCCGCCACATCCGAGCCGGCGTCCGGTTCGGTGATGCCCAGGGCGCCAATCTTCTCCCCCCGGATGGCGTGGGCCAGCCAGCGCTGCTTCTGGGCCTCCGTGCCGAACAGGTGCACGGGGCCGGTGGCGATGGTGAACTGCCCTGCCAGCCCCGCGGCCACACCGCCGGAGCCGCAGCGGCCCAACTCCTCCAGGAGCACCGCCTCGTACAGCTCCCCGGCCGCCGTGCCCCCGTAGGCCTCCGGGTACTTCAGGCCCAGGAAGCCCAGCTCGCCGAAGCGGGTGAAGAGCTCCCGGGGGAACTCCTCCCGGGACTCCCACTCCGCCGCGAACGGGCGCAGCTCCTTGTCCACCACCGCCCGGACGGTGCGGCGGAAGGCTTCGTGCTCCTCTTGGAAGACGCCATGGCCGTGCAGCATCGTGTGCTCCCTCGCTTGTCAGGGTCTGACACCCCGCGCCGTATGGTAGCGGGACGAGAAGCGGGGCTGGATGGTGTTGCTTCCTTGACCGGCTCCTACCGGGCTGCGTATAACCCCGGCCCCAATCGCTGCGGCGCCATAGCCAAGTGGTAAGGCAAAGGTCTGCAAAACCTTCATTCCCCGGTTCGAATCCGGGTGGCGCCTCATAAGACAAAAGGCCCGATGCGGAAGTCTCCGCATCGGGCCTTCTGCTTTTCCGGGGGTGCTTTCCCGGGTGGGCCTAGCAGCCCATTTCCACCGCGCCGATGTCCGGGGCCGCGCCGCAGAAGGGCTGGCCCTGGTCCTGGCCCTGGTCCTGGGCGGCGGCGGACGGGGCGAAGGTGTCCGACACCGTCACGTCACCCCCGTTGGAGGTGGTGTCCTTCGCGGCGGCCTTGAAGGCGTCCAGGGCCTGGAGCTGGCCGTTGGTCTTGAACTGCGCGCCGGACGGATAGAGGTTGTTGCTCATCTGGAGGCCGGGAGCCTGGCCGCCCACGTCCACGCTGACGGGCGCGTCCACGAGGTTGTTCTCCACGCGCAGAGACTCCGTGGGGCCGCCCGTGCCGTGGCCCAGGATGATGCCGGCCTTGGCGCGGGTGATGGTGTTGTTCACCACCACGGTGCCCTTGGAGTTCTCCAGGCGGATGGCGGTGCCTTCGCCGCCGCCCGCGTCGGTGATGTCGTGCACGCGGTTGCGGCGCACGACGACGGCCTCGGGCACGGGGCCCTCGTGGTTGCCGCCCACGGAGATGCCCTTCGCGGCGTCATACAGCTCGTTGTCCTCCACCAGCACGTTCTTGGCGGAGTAGTGGATGACGAGCGCATCGCCCTTCGCCGTCTCCGACGGCTGGAACTTGTGCATCCGGTTGTTGCGGATGGTGACGTCGTGGCACGTCTTGATGTCCACGGCGTTCTCCCGGTTGTTGAAGAAGTGGTTGTTCTCCACCAGCAGGCCCGTGGCGGGCGGCAGGTCGCTGAAGCCCTCGGGCCCCAGGCACTGCACGGAGTCACCCGAGTTGTCGTGGATGTCGTTGTTGCGCACCGTCGCGTCGTAGGACGCGGGCTGCATCACGATGCCGTGCGAGTCCTTGTTGCCGGTGGTGCGCACGAAGTCGTGGATGTTGTTGTTCTCGATGGTGGGGCCCTTGGCGTTGTTGAACATGGTGACGCCCGCGCCGCCGGTGCCGTTGTGCAGCTCCGAGTTGGCCAGCACCGTGCCCTGCACGTCGCCCTCGAAGGTGACGCCGAAGATGGGCTGTCCCTCCACGTCGATGTCGAACCCGTCGATGACCCAGTTCGCGCGGCGCACCTGCACCGCCGCACCGGAGCCGCTGCCCGGGGTGAGCTTGGGACGGCCCTCGCCCTGGAGGGTGATCTTCGCCTCGGGAGTTCCGGCCTTGGTGTTGTCGCCCAGCACCACGCGCTCGGCGTAGGCGCCCGCGAGCACGCGGATGCGGTCGCCAGGGCCCGCCTTGCTCACCGCCATGGCGATGGTGCGCAGCGGCGCGGCCTCCGTGCCCTGGGCGCCGTCGTCGCCGTTGGGCGACACAACCCAATCATGGGCGGGCGTGGTGGCGGGGGTCTCCTGCATCGCCTGGGCACTGACGGCGGGCTGGGGACCGGGCTCCGCGATGGGCGTGTGGTCCGCATGATCCGGCATCTGCGCGGCGGGCGTGTTCTCCACCGGCTGCACGCCGATGGGGGGCGCCTTGCCCGGAGCGGTGGGAGCCTTCTCGACCTTGGGGGTCCCCGTGTTCGTCGCGGGGGCCTGGGTACCGGCGCCCGACGAACCGCCAGTGCCTCCGCCAGAGCCACCGCCGCCGCCACAAGCGGTCAGCCCAAGAGCCAGGGTGCAGGCAGCCAGGGAGGCCACCAGGGTGTGTCGCGTCTTCAAGCCGTTGCCTCCAAGAATTTGCATGAGCAGGGGCAACGCACGGCGTTGGGCGTTCTATTCACTGCCGGTCATCCAGGCCGAGACGCGCCGCAGCGGGAGGGAGAACCGTGACGCTCGGCCCCATGGCGGCTACGGTGCCGCCGCCGTGTCCAAAGCCGTCCTGCTCCTGACCGCCCTGCTGCTCGCCTCCTGCGCCACGCCGGCGCCCTCACCTGCCCCCAGCACCCGGGGCCTGGGCGAGCCGGAGGTCTCCATCCCCGCGAAGCCGGCTGACGCGGGCGTGAAGCCCCCCGCTCCGAGTGGCCTGGAGGATCCGCTCACGTCGGGCCTGCCCGGGCCGCAGGACCTGAAGCGCCTGGACTTCCGCAACGGCGAGCCGCGACTCCCCATCAAGCTGATGGAGGGGCGCGAGGTCGTGACGTTCTCGCCGCGCGCGCGGATGCGGCTGCGCTTCGGCGGGCCGGGAGACAAGGTGCTGGACGCGCCCGCGGGCTCGCGCTGGACGGTGCGGGTGACGCAGGGCGAACCGGCCCAGTGGAGCGCGCGGCTGCAACTGGGCGAGTTCCGCTTCGCGGACAAGGCGGGGCTCGCGGAGGCGCAGGAGACATGGCGCGCGCGAGGGCTCGCGGTGCGCACGCACACGCTGGGCTCCGTGTACGGCATCGCCGGGAAGGTCATCGACAACCGGCGCTATCTCCTCCTGGGCGACGAGGCGCTGACACCCGAGGCCGCGGCGAAGCAGCAGGCGGAGCTGCTGCGCCGCTACGGCCTGCGCACCACGCTCTTCGAGGAGGTCCGCAAGCCTTCCCGCGCCATCCTGGAGCTGAAGGACGAGAACGACGCCGTGGTGGGTCTGGCGCAAGACAGGCTGGACGCGGAGACGCCGGACGGCACCGGCTTCGACGTGCGGCAGGTGGAGTACGGCGTGGGCTACGACTTCCACGCCTTCGAGGACCGCAGCTTCCGCGGCGCGCTCCAGTTCGCGGTGGACCGCGGCGGCAAGCTCGCGGTGGTGAACGTGGTGGGCCTGGAGGACCTGCTCAAGGGGCTGGTGCCGTCCGAAATCTTCGCGCGCGCGCACCCGGAGGCGCTCAAGGCCCAGGCCGTCACCGCGCGTGGCGAGGTGCTGGCGAAGGTGGGCATCAAGCACCTGGCGGATCCGTACCTGCTCTGCTCGGAGCAGCACTGCGCGGTGTACCGGGGCCGCACCGGCGAGGCGGCCAGCACCACCGCCGCGGTGGAGGCCACCCGGGGCCAGGCCCTCTTCAGCCAGGAGGGCCGGCTGGTGGACTCCGTCTACAGCGCCGTGTGCGGCGGCCACACCGAGGACAACGACGTGGTGTGGGGTGGCGCGCCGGACCCCAGCCTGCGCGGGCGGCCGGACCTGCTGGAGCCCGCGCCGGGCGTCCCCGGCCCGTCGAACCTCAAGGCGTGGCTGGCGACCTCGGACGTGCCCGCCGCGTGCAAGCTGTCCAGCTTCGCGCAGCCCACGAAATTCCGGTGGGAGAAGCGCTTCACGCAAAACCAGGTGGACGCGCTCACGGAGAAGCTGGGCGTGGGGTCCATCCAGGGGCTCGCCCTGTCCGAGCGCGGGGTGTCCGGGCGCGCCCGGCTGCTCACCGTGTCCGGGACGAAGGGCGCCACCCAGGTGCGCGGGGAGCTGAACATCCGGCGGCTCTTCGGGATGCTCAACAGCAGCATGGCCACCGTGGAGGCCGAGCGGGACGCCGAGGGCCGGCCCACCGGATGGCTGTTCCGGGGCGGCGGCTGGGGCCACGGCGTGGGCATGTGTCAGACAGGCGCCATCGGCCGGGCGGAGGCCGGGCAGAGCTATCCGGAGATCCTTCGCTTCTACTTCAACGGGGCGGAGGTCGCCCCCATCTACTGAGATGAAGCGGACATTTCGAACGCACCAACGCACGCGCTCGCGAATCTCTTCCATGTCCCAGGTGTTACGGGCCGCACGTTCGGGACTGTAGAAGCGGTCCGGAGGTTTATCATCAGGCCGTGGGCACGGGTTCCTCGACAGACTGGCGTCAGCGGCGCGCGCGGAAGCAGCGTGGGCCCTTGCGCTACCTGGTGGCGGGCATCCTGGCGCTCCTGGCCCAGGTCGCCTTCGTGGGCTTCGTGCTCCTGGTGTCGGCCGTGCAGGCGAACTTCCCTCACGAGAAGCGCCCCGCCCGGCCCACGTCCGTGGCGGTGAGGCCGCTCACGTCGGACCAGTGGGCGAAGAACCGGGGGGCGGTGACGCCGCAGCAGACGAAGCCCCGCCCCACGGAGAAGCGCGAGCCGAAGGAAGAGAAGAAGCCGGACGAGACGAAGCCCCAGGGCCAGGTGGTGGACGTGGCGCCGGGGAATGATCAGCAGTCCCCGGACGCGAAGTACCTGGCCGAGCACAACAACACGACGGAGAAGGAGACGCGCGCGCGCGACCAGACGGCCTTCTACCGCAACGCCATGCCCCAGCGGACCGCGCCCCAGAAGCAGGAGGGCGCGGCGCAGGACCAGGTGCAGCCCCCGCGCGTGTCCGGCAACAACGGCACGGGCGCGGACGACCGGGCCCAGTCCCAGGGTGGCAAGAAGCCCGTCTTCGAGATGCCGGAGACGCGCCGCAAGGAGGAGATCGCCATGAGGACGGATCCGCGCGAGCGCGGCCCGGGCATGGCGGTGAAGAACCAGTCGGAGAGCGACGCCACGCAAGGCAACGCCAAGCGCCTGCGCATCCAGCCCGGCCAGGGCGAGGAAAGCGAGCAGGAGGGCTCCACGGGCCGCGTGGGCTCCCCGGGCCTGGCCACGCTGATGCCGTCGCAGGCGGCCATGGACAAGGTCGTGGGCGCGGCGCCCAACGACATGCTCCGCGACCAGGAGGAAGGCGACGGCACCTTCCTCAACACGCGCGAGTGGAAGTACGCCAGCTTCTTCAACCGCGTGAAGCAGAGCGTGGGCATGCACTGGAACCCCAACGAGCAACTGCGCATGCGCGACCCGACGGGGAACATCTACTCCGGGCGCGACCGCCAGACGCTGCTGACCATCACCCTGGACGAGCGCGGCGCGGTGAAGGACATCCAGGTGGAGAAGAGCAGCGGCCTGGACTTCCTGGACATGGAGGCCGTGGCGTCCTTCAAGCGCGCGCAGCCCTTCCCCAACCCGCCGTCCGGCCTGCTGAGCCAGGACGCGACGGTGCGCTTCCAGTTCGGCTTCTTCCTGGAGATGGGCGGCGGCCCCCGGATGCGGCTGTTCCGACAGTAGGACCCACGGAGGCCTCGCGGTGGACGGCGCGAAGGCACTACCCTGCCCCGCCGTGGAAGCCTCTTTCGTCGACCGTGGCGCCGCGCTCCAGGAGCGCAACCGGAAGGTCCGCTTCGTCCTGTTGGCCATCCTCGTGGCCAACTGGGTCGTGGCCGTGGCCAAGCTCGTCTTCGGCCTCATGGCCCAGTCCGCGTCGGTGACGGCGGACGGGTTGCACTCGTTCATTGACGGCGGCTCCAACGTGCTGGGCCTGGTCGCCATGGGCGTCGCGTCGCAGCCGGCGGACGCGGACCACCCCTACGGCCACGGCAAGTTCGAGGCGCTCGCGTCGCTGGGCATTGGCGCGATGATTGGCGTGGGCATGCTGGAGCTGGGGCGCATGGCGTTCGACTCGCTCCTGCACGACAAGCACCCCACGGTGTCGGTGACGATGGCGGCGGTGATGGTCGCCACGCTGTTCATCAACCTGGCCGTCACCCGCGTGGAGCGGCACTACGGGGAGAAGTACAAGAGCGCCCTGCTGCTCGCGGACGCGCAGCACACGCTGTCGGACGTGTTCGTGACCATCGCCGTGCTCATCTCCATTGGCCTGGTGGCGATGGGCTTCCCTCGCGCGGACGGGCTGGTGGCGCTGGCCGTGATGGTCTTCGTCGCGCGGGTGGCCTACGGCATCGTCCGGCAGGCGGTGGGCATCCTCTCCGACACCGCGCGCCTGGACCCGGCGCAGGTGTCCCAGCACACGCTGGCGGTGGCCGGCGTGCGCTCCTGCCGCGACGTGCGCAGCCGGGGCATGGAGGAGAGCGTCTACGTGGACCTGAAGATCGAGGTCGACCCGCAGCTCACCACCGCGCAGGCCCACGAAGTGGCCGACAAGGTGGAGGAGACGCTGCAAGGGGCCTATCCGCAGGTGGTGGACGTGGTGGTCCACGTGGAGCCCGCGCGGGCCCGCTGAAAACACGAGGGCCGCCTTCCGATGCGCTGGAAGACGGCCCCGGTGACTGCTGCTGTCGAAGACGGCTTAAGCGACCTTCTGCGCGGGCGTGTCGTAGTCCTCGATGGGAGGGCACGAGCACACGAGCTTGCGGTCACCCAGCACGTTGTTCAGGCGTCCCACGGACGGCCAGAACTTGTTGTCGCGGACCCACGGCGTGGGGAACACGGCCTGCTCGCGGGTGTACGGGCGGTTCCACTCCGGCGCGGTGAGCGTGCGCGCGGTGTGCGGCGCGTTCTTCAGGACGTTGTTGTCCTTGGGCGCACGGCCCTCCTCCACGTCGCGGATCTCCTGGCGGATGGCGATCATCGCGTCGCAGAAGCGATCCAACTCCGCCTTGGACTCGGACTCCGTGGGTTCAATCATCAGCGTGCCCGCCACCGGGAACGACACGGTGGGCGCGTGGAAGCCGTAGTCCATGAGGCGCTTGGCCACGTCCTCCACCTCCACGCCCGCGGTCTTCTTGAGCGGGCGCAGGTCCACGATGCACTCGTGGGCCACCCGGCCGCGCTTGCCCCGGTAGAGCACCGGGTAGTGCGGCTGGAGCCGCTCCGCGACGTAGTTGGCGTTGAGGATGGCCATCTTCGTGGCCTGCGTCAGGCCCTCGCCGCCCATCATCTGGATGTACATCCAGGAGATGAGCAGGATGCTCGCGCTGCCCCACGGCGCCGCGGAGATGGCGCCGATGGCGTCCCCTCCGCCCGTCTGGATGACGGGGTGTCCGGGGAGGAACTTCACCAGGTGGGACGCCACGCAGATGGGGCCCATGCCCGGGCCGCCACCGCCGTGCGGGATGCAGAACGTCTTGTGCAGGTTGATGTGGCAGACGTCCGCGCCCACCAGGCCCGGCGCGGTGAGGCCCACCTGCGCGTTGAGGTTGGCGCCGTCCATGTACACCTGGCCGCCGCGCTCGTGGATGGCGGAGCAGATTTCCCGGATCTCCTCCTCGAACACGCCGTGCGTGGAGGGGTACGTCACCATCAGCGCGGCCAGCTTGTCCTTGTGCTGGTCCGCCTTGGCGCGCAGGTCGTTCAGGTCGATGTTGCCGTTCTCGTCGCACTTCGTGACGACGACCCGATAGCCGGCCATCACCGCGGAGGCGGGGTTGGTGCCGTGCGCGGAGGACGGGATGAGGCACACGTCGCGGTGCCCCTGCCCGCGCGCCTGGTGGTAGGCGCGAATCACGAGCAGGCCCGCGTACTCACCCTGGCTGCCCGCGTTGGGCTGCAGCGAGCACCCGGCGAAGCCCGTCACCTGCGACAGCGCGTGCTCCAGCTGCTCGAAGATGACCTTGTAGCCGGCCGCCTGCGAGGTGGGTGCGAACGGGTGCAGCTTGCTGAACTGGGGCCACGTCACCGGGATCATCTCCGCGGTGGCGTTGAGCTTCATGGTGCAGCTGCCCAGCGGAATCATGGAGTGCGTGAGGGACAGGTCCTTCGCCTCCAGCCGGCGCACGTACCGCAGCATCTCCGTCTCGGAGTGGTAGCGGTTGAAGACCGGGTGCGTGAGGTACGCGCTCTGGCGGCGCAGCTCGGGGGCGAGCGGGCTCTCCAGGCCTTCGGCGACCTCGTCCAGGTTCACCGGGGACGCGGACTTGTTCGCGCCCTGGATGAAGGCCGCGAGGATGTCCTCCACGTCCTTGGCGCGCGTCGTCTCGTCCAGCGACAGGCCGAGCGTCTTCTCGTCGATGCGGCGGAAGTTCATCTTCGCGCCTTCCGCGGCGGCCAGCACGCCCCGCACCTGCGGGGCCGTCAGCTCCACGCGCAGCGTGTCGAAGAACTGCTCGTGCTTCGGCTTGAAGCCCAGCTTCGCCAGGCCGCGAGACAGCACCACGGTGAGTCCGTGCACGCGCTCCGCGATGGCCTTGAGCCCCTCCGGCCCGTGGTAGACGGCGTACATGCCGGCCATCACGGCCAGCAGCACCTGCGCGGTGCAGATGTTGCTCGTGGCCTTCTCACGGCGGATGTGCTGCTCGCGCGTCTGCAGCGCCATTCGCAGCGCGGGCCGGCCCCCGGAGTCCTCGGACACGCCGATGAGGCGGCCCGGCATCACGCGGGTGTAGGCGTGCTTCGTGGCGAAGTAGGCGGCGTGCGGGCCGCCGTAGCCCAGCGGAACGCCGAAGCGCTGCGCACTGCCCACCACCACGTCCGCGCCGAACTCGCCGGGCGCGGTGAGCAGCGTCAAGGCCAGCAGGTCCGCCGCGACGACGAGCAGGCCGTCCGCCGCGTGCACCTTCTCACCGAAGGCGCGGTAGTCGTGCGCCACGCCGTCCGTCGCCGGGTACTGCACCAGCGCGCCGAAGAACTTCTTCTGGGACAGGTCCACCGTGCGGTGGTCGCCCACGACGACCTCCACGCCCAGCGGGAGGGCGCGCGTACGCACCACGTCCACCGTCTGCGGGTGGCAGCCGTCGGAGACGAAGAACGCGCCCCCGGCGTCGGTGCCCTTGGCGTGCAGCGCGAGCGCCATGGCCTCCGCCGCGGCGGTGCCTTCATCCAGCATGGAGGCGTTGGCCACTTCCATGCCGGTGAGGTCCGTCACCATCGTCTGGAAGTTGAGCAGCGCTTCCAACCGGCCCTGGGCGATCTCCGCCTGGTAGGGCGTGTACTGGGTGTACCAGCCCGGGTTCTGGAAGATGTTGCGCAGGATGACGTTGGGGACGTGGGTGTCGCTGTAGCCCATGCCGATGAAGGACCGGAACACCTGGTTCTTCGCCGCGATGGCCTCCAGCTGCGCCAGCACCTCGTTCTCACCCTTGCCCGCGGGCAGCCGCAGGGGCTCCGGGGAGCGGATGACGGGCGGCACGGTGGACTCCACGAAGGCGTCCAGCGAGTCCACGCCCAGCGTGGACAGCATCTGCTTCACTTCAGGGGTCTCCGGGCCGATGTGCCGGCCGGCGAAGGACTCCTGGTACTTCCAGTTGAGGGACATGGTCGAAGGGCTCGCGTGAGGTGCGGTAGGAAGTTCGGCGTCCGAGCGGGCTCGGCACTCCATGGAGCGTCTCTAACAACCGGGACGCCCGACTTCTTGCGCGCGCGGAACTACTCCTTGGTGAGCTTCTCGTAGGCGGCGGCGTCCAGCAGGTTGCTCAGCTGCCCGGCGTCCGAGAGCTCGATCTCCACGAGCCACCCGTCCCCGTACGGATCCGTGTTGAGGTTCTCGGGCTCTTCCGTGAGGTCGGTGTTCACCTTCACGATCGTGCCGGAGACAGGTGCGAACAGCTCCGACACGGCCTTGACGGACTCGACGGTGCCGAACGAGTCGCCGGCCGACACCTGGGCGCCCAGCTTGGGCAGCTCCACGTAGACGATGTCGCCCAGTGTGGTCTGGGCGTGGTCGGTGATGCCCACCACGACGCTCTTGCCCGCGACGCGGGCCCACTCGTGCTCCTGGGTGTACTTCAGGTCCTGCGGGATGTTGGCCATGGGGTTTCAGCTCCTCACAACAGGTGGGGAAGGAAGGAAATCAGGACTTCTTGAGGAAGGGGGTCTTCACGACGACGGCGGGCACGGCGCGGCCGCGGATGTCCACGTCGAAGGTGGAGCCTTCCGCGGCGAGGTTCGCCGGCACGTAGGCCATGCCGATGGACTTCTTCACCGTGGGGCCCATGGTGCCGCTCGTCACCTCGCCCACGCGCTCACCGTTCTTGAGGACGGAGTAGCCGTGGCGGGGGATGCCCTTGTCGGTGAGCTCGAAGCCCACCAGCTTGCGCGGCACGCCCGCGGCCTTCTGCGCGGCGAGCGCGTCCTTGCCGATGAAGCCGCCCGCCTTGTCCAGCTTGACGATCCACCCCAGGCCCGCCTCCAGGGCGGTGTGCGCGTCGTCGATGTCGTTGCCGTACAGCGCGTACTTCATCTCCGTGCGAAGCGAGTCGCGCGCGCCCAGGCCACAGGGCTTCACGCCGTCCGGCTGCCCGGCCTCCAGGAGCGCGTCCCAGAGCTTCACGGCGTCGCCGGCGGCGCAGTACAGCTCGAAGCCGTCCTCACCGGTGTAACCCGTGCGGGAGATGATGGCCTTCACGCCAGCGACCTCCCCTTCCGTGAAGCGGTAGGTGCCCACCTGGGACAGGTCCGACTTCGTCAGGCGCTGCACCAGCCCCACGGCCTTGGGACCCTGGATGGCGATCTGCGCGTAGTCGTCGCTCTTGTCCACGGGCTTGACGCCTTCCGCGCGCGCGTTCATCCAGGCGAAGTCCTTCTCGCGGTTGCTGGAGTTGACGCAGATGAGGATGCGCTCGGGGCTGAAGCGGTAGGCGACGACGTCGTCCACGAAGCCGCCCAGGTCGTTGAGCAGGCCCGCGTAGACGGCCTGGCCGTCCTGGATTCGGGAGAGGTCGTTGGAGATGAGCCGGTTCACGGTCTCCAGGGCGCCCGGGCCGGTGAACTCGATCTCGCCCATGTGGGAGACGTCGAAGAGGCCGACAGCGGTGCGCACGGCCTCGTGCTCGGCGGTGAGGGACGAGTACTGCACCGGCATGTCCCAGCCGGCGAAGTCGACCATGCGGGCCCCCAGCTTGCGGTGGGCCTCGTTGAGGGGCGTACGCCGGGTCATTGACTTCTCCATGATGGGCAGGGGGTGGCGAAACGGCGCGGACTATAGCGGCGCACCTTCTCCGATCAAGGCCGACGCGGAAGGGACTAAACTCCTCCCGACATGAAGATTCGCAACTGCCTCAACCCCTCCAAGCCGAGCTTCTCCTTCGAGTTTTTTCCTCCCAAGACGGACGCGGGCGTGGCCTCGCTCCTGCGCACGGTGGAGGAGCTTGCGCCGCTGGAACCGGGGTTCGTGTCGGTGACGTACGGGGCGGGCGGGAGCACGCGCGACCGGACGGTGGACCTGGTCACGCACATCAAGAAGCACACCGGCATCGAGGCGATGGCGCACCTGACGTGCGTGGGACACACCCGCGACGAGCTTCGTGACGTGCTGCGCCGGCTCGACGCGGCAGGCATCGAGAACGTGCTCCTGCTGCGAGGGGACCCGCCGCTGGGGCAGGCGACGTTCGAGCCGGTGCCCGGAGGCTTCCGCTACGCGGAGGAGTTGGTCCGATTCGTTCGAGAAGAGGATTTCAACTTCTGCCTGGGAGGCGCGTGCTATCCGGAGGGCCACGTGGAGACGGCGTCGCGCGAGGACGACCTCAAGCACCTGAAGGCCAAGGTGGATGCGGGGATGGACTTCGTGGTGACGCAGCTCTTCTTCGACAACGCCTTCTATTTCGACTTCGTGGAGCGGGCGCGGCGGGCGGGCATCAACGTCCCCATCGTTCCCGGCATCATGCCCATCACCAACTACGAGCAGGTCCAGCGCTTCACGCGCATGTGTGGCGCGACAGTGCCCATGCGTCTGGCGTTGCAGATGGAGCGCGTGAAGGATCAGCCTGACGCCGTCGTGCAGCTGGGTGTCGCGCACGCCACGGTGCAGTGCATGGAGCTGCTCGCGCGCGGCGTGCCGGGCATCCACTTCTACACGCTGAACAAGTCTCCCGCGACGCGGATGATCGTGGGCGCGCTGAAGGGGCGGTCATGAGCGGTCCTGGTCCTCAGCTGGAGTCGGGCGACCCGCGCATCAAGATCTTCCAGATCGTGCGCTTCCCGGCGTTCTTCCTGCTCGTCGTGGGCGTGCTGCACGTCACCTTCAGCCTGCTCGGCGGGCTGCTGGCGGCGCTGAAGGTGGCGTCGCCCTTCTCGACGCCGGGGCAGGCGCCGGTGGTGCTGGAGTTCACGACGGGCTTCACGCTGGCCATCCTGGGCGGGATCCTCTGCGGGGTGCTCGCCGTCTGGGGCGCGTGGAACGCGATGAACCTCAAGGGGTACGGCCTGGCGACGGTGGGCGCCATCTGCGCGATGTACACGCTGACGCCCGGCTGTTTCGTGGGCGTGCCGGTGGCGGTGTGGATGCTCTTCACGCTGCGCCGTGACGGGGTGCGCGAGGCCTTCGCACCATGAACCCGCGCGCCGTCCGCACGGTGCGCTTCCTGCTCACGGGCCTTGGGAACGTGGGCGTGCCGCTCCTGGAGATCATCCAGTCGCGCGCGTCTCTCTTGATGGAGCGCTACCGGCTGGAGCTGTTGCCGGTGGGGTTGGCGGACTCGGGCGGCGCGGCGGTGTCCCCGCACGGATTGGACATCGGCGCGGTGCTGGCGGTGAAGCGGGCGCGGCATTCCGTGGCGTCGCTGCCGGTGGTGGGGCGTCCGGGGTTGAGCGGGCGAGACCTGGTGCGCGAGGTGAAGGCGGACCTCTTGCTGGAGGCCACGCCCACGAGTTTCCAGGACGGGCAGCCCGGGTTGGACATCACGCGGGACGCGCTGTCGCGAGGCATGGCGGCGGTGCTCGCGAGCAAGGGGCCGCTGGTGCTGGGGTTCCAGGAGCTGGCGGGCATGAGCGACCTGGAGTCGCCGGGCCGCCCTCCCCTGCGCTTCAGCGCGGCGGTGGGCGCGTCGATGCCGCTGGTGAACGTGGGCCGCCGGGACCTGGCGCTGGGGAAGCTGGGCCGGTTCGAGGGCGTGCTCAACAGCACCAGCCACCTGCTGCTGTGCCGCATGGCGGAGGGCAGGACGTACGAGGCCGCGCTGGCGGAGGCGCAGTCGCTGGGCATCGCGGAGACGGACCCCACGCTCGACGTGGATGGCTGGGACACTGCGGGCAAGCTGGTCATCCTGGCCAACGCGGTGATGCGCGTGCCGACGATGCTGAAGGACGTGGCCGTAACGGGCATGCGCGGCGTGACGCGCGCGGAGCTGGACGCGGCGACGGCGAAGGGCGGCCAGGTGCTGCTGCTGGCGCGCGGCGAGCCCGTGGGCGGTGAGCAGTGGGAGTGGAGCGTGCGGCCCACCGCCGTGGACTCGGCCCATCCCCTGGCCCGGCTGGGCGCGATGGAGATGGGCGCGGTGTTCCGCAGCGACCTGCACGGCGTGAACACCGTCATCAACGGTGAGCAGGGCGCGCGGGGCACGGGCGCGGCGATGCTGAAGGACGTGCTGGAGATCTTCCCGGACTGAGGGGGCGTCACGGGGCACGGGGAAGATGTGCGAAGCTCCTGGGTCCCACCGGCGTGGACCCGACGCGCCGTTCTCCCCGAGGTACACCATGAAGCTGCTCCGCCGCTCCGACCTCCCGAAGATGGCTTCCCTCCTGATGCTGTTCGCGGCGCCCGCGTTCGCGGCGGAAGACACCCAGGTGTCCTCGGTGCAGGCGCCCGTCGAAGACGATAAGTGCTCCGTCTGCGGCCCTGCCCCCTGCTGCGTGGTGCTCTGGACCGCGTGGTGCGGCTGCCCGTTCGCCAGCACTGCCAGCGTCGAGAACGAAGCCTCCGCGGAGGAGCTCCTGGCGTGCGCGCCCCAGAGCCAGCCCCAGACGGCTCCGGAGCAGAGCCAGTCGCTGTAGTTCCTGGCCGCGCGCCCCCGGACGGAACAGGTCCGGGGGCTTCGCGTCTCATCCGCGCGTCGCGGCCAGGGTGGTGGTCCATCGTGTCGCTCGGGTCCGCGAGCATCGTGGGCGTACCGAGCCCCAGCCGTCGCAAGGCCGCGCGGGTCTGGACCTCCACGTCGAACCCGTCACCGTCCGCCGCCAGCCGGGTCATCGACGCCAGTCAGCGGCAGACGACATCAGTGGGCGCGCTCCGCGACACGGAGGGGTGGCGCCACGCCCACGGCATGCCGACGGATTGGGCTCTCCGCTGAGCGGCCTGAGGCGTCTGCGTCGCCAGGACGCCCATCACCCTCGCGTCCCCCTCCTGGCCGTCTCGGCTCAACCCGCTCGCGGTCGTTCACCTCGACGCCTCCACCCGAGAGCAGCCTGGGAGCCACCACTCCGACCCCAACAACAACCACGAGCCCGATGACGCCCATGACCACCCACTTGAGCGGCGAGGGCCTGGAGGTGGCGGGTCTCGCCCGGGCCCTGGCCGGAGCCCCGGCGGGCCGGGCCGCGAGAGCTGGGCTGGTGCCGGCGGTCGCGGCGGGCCCTCGAGCCAGGCCTCTGCGCGGCACGGTTCCATGCGGTCCGGCACCCGGCCGGGGGCGCGGGTCCGCGTGCACACGAGGAGAACCGCCAGAGCCCGTGCGCAGCGGTTCTCCCATGCTCGGGAGCGCGCCCATGAACGGACCGTCCCGGGTGGGTCCGAACTCCGCGAGCCAGTCGCCCAGCGAGGCCTTGAAGAACCGGGCCACGGCCGCCGCCGACGAGTTGAGCCGGTGGTGTGCCATCACCGCCTCGATCTCCTCGCGCATGGCCGCTGCGGATGGCGTGCGACGCGCAGGATCCTTCACGAGTGCGCGCAGGATGAGCTCCGACACATCCCGGGGGATGCCCGGCTCGAGTTGCGACGGCACGGGCGCCGGCTCCCGCACGATGGCGCTGAGCGTGGCCGCGTTGTTGTCGCGCTTGAAGGGCACCTGGCCGGTGAGCAGTTCGAAGAGCACCACGCCCAGGGCAAACACGTCATTGCGCGCGTCCAGGGGCTGGCCCACGATGGCCTCAGGGGAGAGATAGGCGATCTTCCCCTTGAGCACACCCGCCTGGGTGTTCCCCTCGCCCTGCACCTTGGCGATGCCGAAGTCGCTCAGCTTGATGGCGCCGTCGAGCGAGACAAGGACGTTGTGGGGACTCACGTCGCGGTGCACCACCGGATGGGGCACACCGGCCGGGTCCACGTAGCTGTGCGCGTAGTGCAGGCCCGCGGCGGTCTCGGCGACGATGCGCAGCGCGTGCTCGATGGGGAGGACGATTCCCTTGCGCCGCAGCTCGTTCATCAACCTCTGGAGATCCGGGCCACGCACGTACTCCATGAGGATGCACGCCGCGCCGTCGTTCATGCCCACGTCGAACGTCTGCACGATGTTGGGGTGCGTGAGGCGCGCATTGGCACGCGCCTCGGCGAAGAGCATGTCGACGAACTCCGCGTTCTCCGCGAGCTGCGGGAGGAGCTTCTTCATCACCACGAAACTCTCGAACCCCTTCACGCCCACCCGTCTGGCGAGGAACACCCCGGCCATGCCGCCCTGCCCCAACCGGCGGATGATCTGCACTCGGGTAGCTCCTCCCATGGAGCCGCCGAGGTCCGGGCTACCACTCCTAGCGTTCGGCGCCAGGTGAATGGGGCCGAACAGGCACTGGCTGAGGGCCCGCAGCTCGAGCGCCTCGATGTCTTTCAGCGGCTGCTTTACCAGCGACGAGCGGCGCAGCAGCGGCACCCACTGGGGAAGGGACGGCAGGCGCGCGGTCCCGCCGCAGACGGGGCACTCTCGTTCGAGGCTGTCATTGGCGCGCAGCCTGGACAGGTACTCGGAGGCCAGGACGCGTTGGTGATGCGAGTGGCCGCAGTCGCAACACTCGCACGGCAACCACAACGTGCCGATCCGCGCGGTGAGCTGTTGGGTGAAGCGCGTCAGCGCGCCCAGCACCGGCGGTGGCACCCGGCACAGCACCACCTTGGCGCCCTGCGCCGCCGTGGCCAGCACCTGCTCCAGTTTGGGAACCGCCTGGGGCTCCACTCGGGTGACATGGGAGAAGTCGAAGGCGACGCGCCCGTCCAGGCCCGAGGCCAACCGTCGCACGTTCAGGCTCCCCTTCAGCTCGCTGGCCAGGGTGATGTACGTGATGTCGTCCTGGAGAATCTTCAGGGGCGTGGGGAGCGAGAAGGACGCGCCCGGCGTGGCGGCGCGCAGGTAGCCCATCACCACCGGCTCCACCGTGCCGGGCTGCTGATGCCTCACGTAGTCGAAGAACTCGCTCGGCTGCTCCGCGAACTCCAGCGTGCCGGCGCACACCGGGCAGGCATGCCCGGGGACCCGGCCCTCGGCGAGGCTGGGAGCCTCCGACCGGAGATCCACCAGGCGCAACCGGCCCTTGCCGCAGGCGCGGCACGCGAAGGGTGCCAGCACCGACAGCACCCGCGACACGCCGGCGAAGCCTTCCACCATGTTGAGCTGGTCCACCATCACCGGTGGCGCGTTGACCACGGAGAGCGACAGGCCTCCCGGAGGCAGCTTGCTGACGAACTCCACCCACCTCCGCACACCGAAGGAGCTGATTCGCTCCACCCGGCCGAGGTCGACGATGATGAACCCATCCAGGTCTGGCGAGGACGACGTCAGCGGAAACGTCTCATCGATGACGCCAGCAATGTGGATGTGGTTGATGGGACCCACGCGCACGCGGCGGATTCTGGCATTGGAACCTTGCTGTGTTTTCATCGTTCCGCTCCTCCTGCCGATCAGCTCCATGGGTCACCATCCGAAGGCTCAAATGCGCTGGTCCGCGATGGTGCGCTGCTTGTGGGCGTTGATGGCGGAGCTCGCGCCCAGGGTGATGGCGGCGATGCCCAGGCCCACCGCCACGCCCGCCGGGCCACCGAAGGCTCCCACGGCCGCGGCCGTCGCGAAGTAGCCCGCAGCCGAGCCGCCAGCCGTCACCGCACCCTGGGCAATCCTCCACGGATCATCCGCCCGGACGCCCTGGAAGATGTCCCAGCCCCCCGTGACCACCCCCAGGCCCGCGGAGGCCCTCGCGGACAGCGCTCCGGCAATGGCCGGGTTGCGCCGGCCCTCCAATGAGCCCAGGGAGAGCCCCTTGCCCTTGCCGCTCAGCGACGTCGCCAGAGCCAACCCACCGGAATAGAGGTCCCACCCCCCCATCCCGAGTGACTTGGTCGCGGTGACGGCTTGCTCTTGGGTCAGGTTCCCCTGGCTCAGGCCGTTCAGGAGCTGCCGTCCGCCAGCCCAGGCGGTCAGGAGGCCCGCGCCGGCCTGGAGGGCGCCAGAGGCTCCACCCGTAAGGCGCTGCTCGGGGTTCAGGCTGATGGAAAGAGCCTGCTTGGTGAACTCCGGCCGCTTGGACCAGCTGGCCCGGTCCTTGATCGCGGACGGGTCGCCAATGCCAAGCTTCTTGTGGCTGTCGGTGGTGATTTCCTTCTTCAGGAGGAAGAGACCGTACGCGCTGGTGCTCTCCGCGGTTTTGATGGCCGCGGGGTCAGGCCGCCCATACCCGGCCTCAGGGGCGTTCGGCTTGCCGTCCCAGAGTGCCGCCGTCTTGCTGAAGTCGCTCACCTGCTGCGACAGCCCATCCATGCTGAGAGCGCCGAGCGCGCCCTGCTCCCTGGGGAACTTCTGGAGGTCGTCGGCGGTCTTGACCTGCTTGCCATTGACGGTGAGCCGGGTGCCCTCGCCCTCCGCGATTGAAGCCCGGGCGCTCCCCTCCGGACCGGTCACGGAGAACGAGGCGCGCGTGAGCTGAGGGCCCTTGTCCGTGAGGACAGACGTCTGCTCGTGCTGGGTGGTGAGCGAAGGGCCGCCCCGGGGCGTCTCGCTGCGCGTGGCACGCTCGGTGACCTCCCGCTCACCCCTCTTGTTGCGTGTTTCGGTGCGTGCGTAGTCCTGCACCGTCCGCGCGCCGTTCGCGTCCGTCTGGTCCGAGTGGAAGGACGTGACCTGGCCCTTCGCATTGTAGGTCCGGGACGTGGTGCCCTGGATGTCCACCAGGCCGCCCTTGCCATCCGGGTTCGGGACCTTGCCCTCGGAGGTCTCGGTGACGGTGTCGCCCTGCACCTTCTTGCGGGTGGTGACCGTCAGGTCAGGCTGCCCCTCGACGAACACCTGGGTGTTCAGCTCGTTGGGCTTGCTCTTCTCCAGCGTCCACGTCTTCGGCGAGCTGTCCGCGTCCTTCGACTCCTCGCGGACCTTCCTCAGGTCGTCCGTCGTCGGAGCCCGCTTCCCCTCCGCGGGCGACTCCAGCACCTTGCTCTGCGTCTCGGTGACCCGCAGCGGAGTGCCTTCCTGGAAGTACGACGTGCCCTGGGTGACGGTGGCCTGGGCCGGCTTCCCGTCCGGGTCCTTCGCGCCGGCGGGCGGCAGCTGGGTCGTGGTCGTCGCCACCTTGTTGATGGGATTGCCGGGGTCATCGAACTGCTCGCCGAAGTCCCGTTTGATGCCTCCCGTGCCCTGCTGGCTGCTGTATCGCTTCTCCGTCTGGGTGTACCCGCCTTCCGGAGTCCGCGTAATGGACGTCTGTGCCAGCTCGCCACGCGTCCTCTCCACCTTGACGGACGAGTACCTCACGTCCGGGTCCTGCACCCAGGACAGGGTGTCCGGAGATGGCGGTGTCGCGGGCGCGCCGGACGCACTCTCCTTCCAGCTCGCCTGGGTGACGGTGGTGGAGGTGTCGGTGCCCACGCCCGTGCTCTCCACGATGCTGCGCTCGGCGCGCCCCTGGTCGTACCGGGTGCTGTCCAGGGCGACCTTGCCCCCCTCGACACGGGCCTCGGTGCGCTCGACGACCTTCCCCTCCTTGTCCTTCTGGACCAGGACGGCGCGGTTCTTCGTCGAGCCTGGCTCCACGGATATGCCCGGGGGCAGGTCCTTGGGGTCCTTGCCCGCCAGGTCGAGGAGCTCCCGGGCCCGTTCACGGGCCCGGGTGTCGGTCTGCTCCTGCGCGGCATCCACCGCCTCCTTCTCCTCTAGCCCCGTGTGGAGGGCCACCTCCTCGCGCAGCGCCGCTTCCTGGCGGGTCTCGGGGGCGCTGGCCTTGAACTCGGGGCTGATGTCGGAGATGGCGTCCGCGGCCTCTTGACGGCCCGCCGCGCGGTGCTGACGGCTCGCCTCCGCGCCGAGCTCCACCACCTTGGGATCCTTCGCGTTGGCCTTCAGCGCCTGACCGAGCGTGCCATGGCTTCGCTCATTCTGGAGGAGCTGTCGGACCAGTTCCTTGCGCGCCTCCGGCCCCGCCAGCGACGCGCTCTGGGCGAGGGCCTTCACGGTGGCGTTCGTGTCCTCGGGGCGCACGTACGAGTCCGCCAGGGACGCCGCCATCTTCTCTGTCTGCGGCGCGCTCTCCTTCACGAGCGACTGGCGGTAGACGGGGTCGTGTCCCTGCTCGAGCTGACGCTGGAGTTCCTCGGCGCCCTCGCGGGGACTGCGCTGGGTGGCTTCGGCGACGCGCTTCACATCCTCCTTCGCGGCCTCCTGTGGCGTGACCGCCGCGCGGGTCCCGAACAGCCGCTCCTGCGCCTTTGGGTCCAGGCTCCCCGCATCGAAGACGTCCCGGACCTTGTTCGCATCCGGGTAGGGCTGCGTGAGTCCCGCTTCCTTCGCCTTCGTATTGGCCTTCCGCTCCGCGTCCAGCGCGGCGTTGGCCGTGTCGTGGGCCGCGCGCCAGGACGTGTCCGCGGTCTCCCTGGCCTCCCGCGCCGTGCGAGCGGTCTTGTCGGCGCGAGTGGAGGCCTTGTCGAACTTCGCCTGCGACTCCTCGACCCTCCGGTCGGTGGCATTCTGGCGCTCGGCGTCTCCCGGGCGGGAGCCCCGGTCCAGTTGCTGCGTCTGCTGCGAATCCCGTTTGCCAAGGGCCCGGTCCAAGTCCTCCCGGGCCTCGCGCTTCTGCGCCTGCGCGACCTTGTCCGCGTCCGCGGCCTTCTTGGCCGTCGTCGCGTCCTGATGCGCCTTCTGCTGCCCCACCGCCGCGTCTTCGCGCCGCCGCTGGGCCACCTTCTGGAAGTCCTTGGCGGCCTTCACCTTCGGCTCGACCTGGGGCGCCTCCGATTTGGGGGGCGGCGGCGGAACGACGACCGGCTTCTTCTCATCGACGCGAGCCATGGGGAACTCCGGTGGGCGGGCATACGCATGCCCGGAGGTACACGTGGGTCCAGTGGGGTGGACGGAAACGCCAGGTCAGCGGGAGGCGGCTCGGGTCATCCCCGAGCTCTCAGGGGCAAAGAGGGAATGGCCCGGCCCGCATCCCAAGAAATCCTTCGAGTGCCGCGTGGCTCCACTCCAACATCCGGCAAGTTGGAAGGAGTGGAGTCCTCACAGCGCACAGGCGCTCGCCCGGCTCACACATCCCAGTGACGTCTCAGCCCAGCGACTTCATGAGCCGCTCCAGGAGCGGGTCCACGAGTTCCTGCCCGCGCAGCTGCGAACGCCAGCGGTGCGGAATCCCGTTCAGGCCGTGGATGAGACCCGCGATGCCGCCCGCCACGCAGGCGGTCGTGTCCGTGTCGTGGCCCAGCCGGATGGCGGATTTGACGACCTCTTCGTAGGTCTTCCCGTTCGCCACGCAAGCGCGGGCGGAGCGCAGGCAGTCCACGACGTAGCCGCCGCCCGTCCCCGGTGCCGGGTCGTCCGGGCGGATGTGGGCTTCCAACTCCTCCCGTTGCGGGAAGCCTTCCACGTACAGGTCCCGGAAGGTGGCCACGGCTTCGGCCCAGGGGTCCGCCGCGCCCTCCAGGATGCGGCGGGCCCAGAGGCAATACAGCGCGCAGCACACCTGGGCGCGCACATGGCCATGTGTCACGCGAGACTGGGCCATGGCATCCGAGACGAGCGCGGCGTCCTTGCCCTTGTGCCACAGGGCCAATGGCAACACACGCATCAGTGAGCCATTGCCGTTGTCCATCGTGCCACTGGGACCCGCGAGCATCGCCGGAGTGCCGTCGCGCAACCGGCGCAGGGCGGTGCTGGTCTGGATGCCCACGTCGAACACGTCGCCATCCACGGCGAGGTAACCCCAATCCTGCCAGTTCACCAGCCGCCGGCCCAGGTCCTCGCAGTCGAGCCGCTTCTGATACGTCAGTGAGTCCAGCAGGCACAGCGCGTGGGCACCGTCATCCGACCAGGTGCCCGGAGGGACGCGGTCATGCGCGCGGTCGAACCCCGGAGGTGGGTCGTACTCGATGGCCTCGGGAGACGGAATCGTCTCCGGCCGGTGGAACTCATAGGGGACGCCCAACGCATCACCGATGAGCAACCCATACAGTCCTCCCCCAATGCGCTCCTCGCGGTTCATCATTCCCCCATCTCCCAGGTCCGTGGGCCGAGCTTAGTGTATCGAAAACACCATCCTTGTAAAGGCTGAAGGCTCGCGCGCCGTCCACGGTTCATGCGAAGCTCTCGCGCCCTTCTTTCTCGGGCCTGGCTTCCCCATCCTCACGAGAGGCGCTCCGGATGCGTCGGCTCCCCCTGCTGCTTGTCCTTGGCTTGTCTGTCCTGACCGCCTGCTCCACCGTGGAGCCCGAGGCGCCGGATGAGCCCGAGATGTTTGGCGAAACCTCGCGGGCGCAGTCCTCGCTGGTGCAACAGGATTACCACTTCGAGTTGAGGTGGGACGGCGCGGCGAAGTGCCCCACGTGCCAGTACCCGTCCTACGCCTGCTCGGACAACACCGGAAACTGGAACGGAGGGGCCCGGAGCTTCACGGATCCCGTCAAGACCGGTTGGATCGTGATTTCCGCCGACGTGGAACTCTTCGGCCGTGGCTACGACGGCGGACTCACGACCGTCCTGCTGAACAGCCAGGAACTGGGGGCCTTCAGCATGCCCCCGAATCCCTACCGGGTGTGCGGTGGCTGCTATACGCCGGAAGTCGGCTTCAAGGCGCCCGACTCCACGGGGATGCCCGGCTATCGCTACGGCAACACCAATACCCTCACGCTGCGTTCGGAGCGGACCAACTGCTTCGCCGCCGCCCGGATCCGCCTGAGGACAGGGCGGCCCCTGCTCAAGGTCAATCCATCGAGTCTGTCCTTCGGCTCGATCGCGGTGGGCACGTCCGCCTCCCAGAAGGTGAGGCTGAGCAACGAGGGCGCCGTCCCGCTGATCATCGACGCCATGTCGCTTCCCCTCCCCTTCAAGCTGACACCGGTGTCCCTGCCCTTCACACTCAAGGAAGGCGCGTTCCTGGACGTGACCGTCACATACGCGCCCACGGCCGACCGCGTGGACTCCGGAATCCTGAGCCTGCTGAGCAGCGACCCCGACAAGGGCTCCCTGCCGATCAAGCTCGAGGGGACGGGCGGCGCCCCGAAGCTCGAGCTCGCGCCGGCCGCGCTCGACTTCGGCGCCGTGCGCGTGGGCACGAGCAGCAGCCTGCTCCTCCAGGTGAAGAACGTGGGGAGCCTACCGCTCACGATTCCCGCCGTGCTGACACAGGCTCCCTTCACCGTGAGCGGCCTGCCTCCGGGGGGCAGCGTGGTGCAGCCAGGGACGGTCCTCCCGCTCACGGTGACCTTCACGGCGACGGCGGGAGTGTCGTCCCTGCCGATGTACATCCAGGCCCAGGGGTCCGCCACGCCGCTCGCGGAGGTCTCTCTGCATGGCACGGGCATCGAACCCGCCATCGTCGTGGCGGCGACCTCGCTGGACTTCGGTGTGCACACCGCGGGGGTCGACCCTGTTCGCAAGACGCTGGCGGTCAGCAACAGCGGCCTGGACGACCTCATCCTCACCGCCTTCGACGTCGAGGCGCCGTTCACGGTGGAGTCCGGCCTTCCGCTGACGATCCAGGCCCGGGAGCAGGCGAGCCTGACGGTGACCTACGCCCCGGGGGCGGGCCGCGCCGCGAAGGACCTCATCCTGCGGAGCAATGATCCGCGCACCCCCGCCGTGAAGGTGGCGCTCACCGGCACGGGCGTGGAGGTCCCCGCGCTCAAGGTCACCGCGTCCGATGGCGGCACGGCGCTGGAGTTCGGCTCGCGCGAGGTCAGCTCCGTGAGCGCGCCCCAGACGTTGACGCTCAAGAACGAGGGGGCCGGGACGCTCGTGGTGGAGCCCATCCAGCCGCCCACGGGCTTCGCCGTGACCCCCGCGGGCCGGTTCAGCCTGGCCCCCGGTGCCACGACCCAGGTCCAGGTGACCTTCGAGCCTCCGCATATCGCCCAGTTCGCGCAGGAGCTGATGCTGAGCGCGGACGGCCCGGGTGGCTCCTCCCAGACCGTGCTGCTCAGCGGACAAGGCGTCGAAGGAAAGCTGACCGCCACTCCCTCGGCGCTGTCCTTCGCGCGGACGGAAGTGGGGAACAACAGCAAGGCGGTGCAGGTGACGATCGTCAATTCGGGGACGGACACGCTCACCCTCAGCACCATCGCGGTGGCGGGGCCGTTCTCGGTGGTGCTTCCGGAGCTGCCGAAGGAGCTCACGCCGCGCGACGCCTTCACCATGGAGGTCACCTTCATCCCGGTCGAGGACGGCGCCGCGACCGGCGTGCTCCGTGTGTTCTCGAACGCGCCGTCGTCTCCCACGGTGGTGAAGCTGGACGGAGAGGGGCTCCAGGCCGTCGGCCGGATGGCGAGCGACGTGATGGAGTTCGGCGGCCAGCGGTTGGGGGGCCTGAGCCCGCCCCGGGAGCTCACGCTGTTCAACATGGGGAGCGAGTCGCTGAACGTGACGGCGGTGAACGTGAGCGGCCCGTTCCAGGTTTCAGGGCTCAACGTGGGCACCAGCGTGCCGCCGCTCGGAAACCGCACGTTCCAGGTCAGCTACAAGCCCACCGAGACCACCGCGGAGAACGGCGTGCTGGAGGTCCAGAGCAACGCGCCGCGCGCCGCCCAGGTGACGCTGCGGGGCACGGGGACCACTGCCTCGATGGAAACCTCCGTGACGGCGCTGACCTTCGGTTCCCAGTTCCTCGGGGAGGCCTCGCAGCGCGTCGTGGAGTTGCGCAACACCGGCACGAGCCCTGTCACCATCACGGGACTGGATCCGGTGGACGGGTTCTCCCTGTCGGGGCTCCCGTTGCCCCATGTCGTGGGGCCCGGCACCAGCCATCCCTTCTACGTCGTCTTCGAGCCGCCGCGGCCGGGCGATTACGCAGGGTCGCTTGCGGTGCGGCACGATGCGTCCTCCACGCCGCTGACGATCACGGTGCAGGGGTCCGGCGTGGCGCAGGGGCTGACGGTGACGCCCGGAGCCATCGTGTTCGGCAACCAGCGGGTGGACGCCACCAGCCAGCCCCTTTCGTTGGAGCTCGTCAACACGGGCAACGTGCCCGTCACCGTGGAGGTGAAGTCCTCCGATGCCGCGTTCCGCGTGGACACGAGCGCGGTGAGCGGTGCCATCGCGGCCGGTGGCCGAGCCTCCATCCCGGTGACGTTCCATCCGACGCGCACGGGCACGGTGCGCGGCGAGGTCCGCGTAGTGCCGAGCGGTGGCGGACTGGGCCCCACGGTCGTTCCCGTGGAGGGGATTGGCGAGGCCGTCACCGTGGAGGGCAGCGGCTGCGCGGTGGGCGGGAGCGGCGGGGTCTGGGTGCTGGCGGCGTGGATGCTGGCCAGGCGAAGGGCCCGTCGCGGTCAGCAGGCCCGCTAGGCCCCCGGGCCCGGTACTGCCAAAACCTGTCCGACTGTCGGACAGGGTTCCGCGGGCCACGGCTGTCCGACTGTCGGACAGGTTTCCGCAGGGTGCCTCCGCCGGGGAGGCCCTCCTGGACTCAGGGGGGAGGAGGCGCGGGGACGGTGCGGGCCGACGTGGGCTCGCCCAGGATCAGCAGCAGCTCCGCGCGGCGGTTCTCGCCCCGGCCCGCCGACGTTCCGTTGGAGCCCGCGGGCCGGCGCGCACCGAGGCCCCGGGCTTCCAAGCGGTGAGCTGGAACGCCCTTTCGCACCAGGTAGTCGCGCACCGCCTCCGCGCGAGCCAGGGACAGGCGCTGGTTGGATGCGGACGACCCCTCCGCATCCGTGTGCCCTTCGATGACGACGCGCTCCACTTCGGGATGCTCCAGCAGCACCCGCGCGACCTGATCCAGGACGCGCGAGCGGCCCGGCAGCGTCGTCGCGCCGACCTCGAAGAAGACCTGGCCATGGAGGACGAGGCGCTCGCGGGTCAGGGAGACGAGCGAGTCACCCGTCTCCGGGCAGCCGCCGTGCTCTCGGGTTCCCCGCTCGTGGATGCAGGCGTCCAACACATCCACGACACCGTCACCATCCGAGTCGGTCTCGGAGACCGGCTCGTCCTTGGCGGGCTCGGGAGGTGGAGGTTCGGAAGGCGTGGGTTCGGGTTCGAGCTGTGGCTCGGCAGGGGCACGCGGGAGCCCCTGGACCAGCTCGTAGACGATGTCCTCCGGGGGCGGAGGTGGCGGCTTGTCGAAGAGAAGCGCGAAGCCCGCGAGCACCCGGTATCGGGGCGCCCCCGGCTCCGCGCCCAGGCCCGCCCCACCCAACGCGAAGAACTCCCAGGGCCGGGCCGGTGCGTATCGCAGGCCGCCCAGCAGCTCTCCGCTGGTGCGCTGCTGCCGCCACGAGTACGCGCCGAGCGCCGACACCTCCGCGCGCAGGGCGTACCCTACGGTCAGCCCCACCCCGGCCCTCAGCTCGTTGCCCACGCCGTTGAGGCTGTCCACGCCGGAGTCCGTCGAAACGGCGCGACGCAGGAGCACGCCCACTTCCAGCGCCGGAGCCACGGGCCCCCAGCGCTTGCCCATCATGATCCGTCCCTGTCCACGGACGCCCTGATCACGCGCGAGTGCGCCCGAACCACCCACCGGCAACCGCACGTCCAGGTCGAGCGCCAGATGGAAGGCCTCGGGAGCGGTGGTCCCCAGCAGCCCCAGTCGGGCCGCGAGCCGCGGCGCCCCCAGCCCGCTGCGTGACGGCGGGGAGATGGACAGCACGGTGCTCACGTCCGCGCCGCTCTGATGGATGACGCCAGGGAGCTGGGCCTGAAGCTCCAGCCAGGGCAGCACGCCGACGGCCAGCGACACCACGCCGGTGGTCCGGGACAGGACGAGTGGGTATTCGTCCGGCCCGTTACGGACCGTCAGCGATCTCCGCTGGTAGTGCGCCAGCAGGGAGATGCGCAGCGCGCCGGGCGCCAGCAGCTCCCCGCTCCCCATCGTCAGGGGCCCCAGGCCCGGGTTCGGGTCCAGGCGCTCCAGGGAGAACGTGGGCAGGGGCGTGGCGTCCTGGGCACGCGCGGGGGTTGCGAGCAGCAGCAGTCCCAGCGCGGCCCCGCCACGTACGCATCGGTGCAAGGCCGGACCCATGCGCGCATCATCCGTCAGGACCCGCCCGGGGCGAAGGAGAATGGCGGTTAGTACTACTTGATCAGATGCGTGACGGTCCTCGAGGAGGAGCGCGAGCGCCGAGTCTGCGGAGGCACAGCGGACAATGGCCGAGGCGGCGCAGCAGCAGATGCTGGAGCCGCCGGCGCACCTGGGGCAGCGTCCAAGGAATCCTCCTCCGGGGGGGAAAGCGCTCGACGGAGCGCGAGGAATCCATGGGCCACCATGCAGAGCGTGGCGTGGTGGTGAAAGCCTCTCCATGTGCGGCCCTCAAAGTGGTCCAGGCCGACTTCGCCCTTCATCTCCTGGTAGTCCCGCTCCACTCGCCAGCGCAGCTTCGCCAGGGTGACGAGGCGTTTGAGAGGCGTGTCGGACGGTAATGATGAGAGATAGAACTTCGTCGGCGCGGCTTCCCCCTGCGGCCATTCACACAGCAGCCATTCGGGAGCACCTGGCGCCTTGCGGATGACGTGGCCTTCGGCGACCTGGATTCGCACCGCGGCGAAGGTGGAAGACTGCGTGCCGCGACTGCCCTCGCGCCAGCTGACCCGGCGGTACTCTTCTTCGGGCAACTGACGCGCAAGCTCTTCAATCGTCCAGGGTTGCACGCCGCTGTCGTCGACGAAGCGCGTCCGGGGACGCCCGTTCTCACCCGCCTTCTTCACTGGACGATGCGGCGTAGCTCCTGGCGGCCACACCTTGTGCTGCCCTGGCACTGCGACGAGGTACGGCAGTCCTCGCGCCGTCAGGCCCTCACGAAACTCTCGGCAGTTGCCATACCCCGCATCCGCCAGCACGACGTGCTTGCGCACGCCCCACTTCAGCGCGTCGTCCACCTGCTCCAGCGCCAGTTCCCACTTGCGTGACGCGCCCACCGCCTCGGGGACGCTGGCCGCCTTGCGCCGGGCCGTGTCCTTCACCCACTCCTCGGGCAGGTACAGCCGCATGCCGATGCACCCGCTTCCCCGAGGCCCGGCCAGATGCAGGCTGACGGCCACCTGGCAGTTGTCCGTGCGCCCCAGCGTGCCTGAGTACTGCCGGGCGACTCCCACCGAGTGCTTTCCTTTCTTCGGAAAGCCCGTGTCGTCCACCACCAGCGCTTCCAACTCCGGAAGCCGCCGCTCCAACTTCCGCGCCAGTCGCTCCCGGAGGGCCTCGTCGCTCCACGTCCCTTGCGACACGCACTGCTGCAGTCGCTGGCGCATCGCCTCGACTTCGCCCGCGTCCTCCACCAGCCGCGCCGCCATCGGCTCAATGCTCTTGCGCTCCCCGTCCAACAGCAGGCCCGTCACGTAGGCCTCCATGGCGCGCCTGCGCTCCAGCCGCCCCATGCCGGCGACCATCTCCTCAAGGTAGGCGCTCAGCGCCTCGTCCAGCTTGCGCAGCTGTCCCGGTGTCATCCCGACCGTAGATCATGGCAGCCACCTGGATTCAAGTGACCGGGTAGTATTAGACTCCCCTCTCCGCTTGGAGACACGCTCATGCAAATGCAGCCGTCAAAGAAGTCTTGGAGCCTGTTGGTTGGCGCGTTGCTGTTCGCCGGATGCGGCCCCGAAGCCGCGCAGGAGGCATCCCCCGCGGACCAGGCGTCGGCATCAGACCGCCCGGTGCGCGCCATGACTCCGCCCAACAGCTGTGACGAAAGCGTGGATGTCGGCTGGTGTCGCGTCTACAGCGACCGCGTGCCCTGCAACAACGGCATCGAGATGTATGCCATCTGGACACCGGATGGCTGGTGCATCCCGCGCGACGTCTGCAAGTACAGCCAGGGTCCCGAAATTATCTGTCCACAGTGACGATTCCAGTCGCTGCCGATTGTAACTCGGGCCATGGCTTCCAATTCGGATTTCCAAGCTAGACTGATCCAGCGGTCCCTACCCCATCACGGAGGCAGCCATGCAATGGCATTCGTTCGCGAAGTCAGTTGGAATGGCGGTTGGCGCTGCGATGCTTCTCGTCGCCTGCGGGCCTGAAGCAGCGCAGGAAGCACCGTCGGAGACGCAGTCCTCGGAGTCAGGCCGTCCGGTGCACGCCATGGCACCACCGACCAGCTGTGATCCGGACACCGATGTCGGCTGGTGCCGTATTCCCACGGACCGCGTCCGCTGCGCGAATGGCTTCTACATGTATGCCTATTCGACGCCGGACGGCTGGTGCATCCGTTACGACGCCTGCAAGAACCAGGGCGGGCCGTACGTCTGCGGTCTGTAACCCCCAGTGCCCGGCCTCCCTGCCCTCAAGCGGACAGGGAGGTACGGACACGGGCAGTTCTGCCACCCAAAACCAGCCTTCACCATCGAACAGTCAAACAAAATCAACAGCTCATTTTAGATATTTCCCAAGCCACCCCTTGAGCGCCACAAAATCCCTTAAGCTCAACTGATACTGAACCTCTTGCGCAAAACTGACAGCGCCAGGAGTAAACGACGAGGTGGTGGCAAGAATCCCTGCCGTAACTCGCGAATGCTGGACTACCCCATAGAGATTACGGACGATCTCCACACCGACGTGACGGTCCTCAGCATAGCGCTTGCACTCAACATAGTACATAAACGTACCAAATGGCCCCTTGTGAGCAGCCTGAATGTCACGCCCGCCATCTCTCGTCTGCCCTGTAAGCACAACCTCAAATCCCTGATTCACAAGTATCTCAGCCACAACCTGCTCAAACTTCCGAGAACTCAAATCCCTAAGCCGCTCAGGATGCCTAGCCAACCACTCCAACAATTCCTGACTCACCTCGGCAATTTGAATTTGAAACTCAGGTTCCGAAATGAGGGCTGGAGGCGCGCCAATGCGCTGAATGTCGAACCTTCCTGGTTCCAACAGAACGGAGCATTCACCCGTAGTTGAATCAACCCCGCCGACGAACACAGGCCAGATTGGGCGATATACGGAGGGCCTAACTCCAAAGAAAAAAATGAGCGGAGCACCTATATCTCGCGCTCTCGACACAAGCACGCGCTCTCTCTCATTGCCCGACAACTTGTAGCCAAGCGACTTTGGCAGTTCCAGCCTATCTTGTTTGAAGTCCGCGCTTCCGCGAGGCACTGTAGCCCTAAGCGACAGTACGGAACCCTTCATCTGACGAGGCCAAAACACCCCCCTGGTTCTATTCGCAAAAAAAATGCGCTCGCCATTCACCTCAAAACCCTGAGCAATCTGGTCATATGTGACCTCCGGGCCATGGTGCGCAACCAAATTCTCCAGCGCCAAAAATGCCGCTGTACGTATTTTCCAATCAGGATCAATCGCGTTTTCCGCCATGCACACACAATAGCGGTGATGGTGACCAAGGCAAGGGCATTGCCCGTAGACTCCAAGCAACTGGCTCCTCCCCACGGACACACAGAAGAGTCACGGCGAGCCGTGAAGTCCCTCTTGCTCATGAGCGCGACGAAACGACAAACGTCCATGGTGACATTCAGCATAAGGAAAGCACCTGTCGGCCGTGGAACATGGGCAGTCCCATCACGGACACACTGAATCGAACGAGAACCGGGTGCTCGCCATGGCACCATCGACCAATTTTGTTCCAGATGTGGATGTCGGCTGGCGCCGGATTCTCACTGATAGCGTCTACGGCACCAACGGACTCAACACGTATGCCTATTCAAATCCAGCTGGCCGGCACATCCGTTACGCCGCCTGTAAGAACCACGGCGGGCAGTACGTCTGTCCTTTGTCGGCGTCCGCGCACCTGGCCTCCCGGCCCTGACATCGGACAGGGCGGCCGGTCGCACCGAGGGCGTAGCTTGGTGACACATCCACGTGAGCCTCCATTTCTTGCCGCGCCGAAGAGCCGGTGCTATCTGGCGCGCGCATGCGAAGCCCCCTGCTCTGCCTCTCCTCCCTCGTGTTGCTTGGCCCCGCGTGCGCCACGATTCCCACTGTTGAGCGCGATGGCTTCCAGCTCGGAAAACACTCCTGGGAGAATGACGAGCGAGCCATCCGTTCGCAGGCCTCGTTCGCCACGAACTGCCCCTCCGAGCAGCTCGAACTCCAGGTCCTGTCCGTGGCGGGCGACCCGAAGCTTCCCACCGACGCACGCGGTGTCGGCGTGACGGGCTGCGGCCGCAAGACGAGCTGGGTCCGGTTCGCGAACGGCGCCTGGGCCATCAACAGCGACGGAACCAGCGCACCGTAGAGAGCGCGGCGGGCTCCGCCCCGGGCACCTGCATCCGGGGGGCGGACAGCGATTATTTCCCCGCGTGCTGCGCCGCATCCAGCGTGTTCTTCATCAGCATCGCGATCGTCATCGGACACACGCCACCCGGCACCGGCGTGATGAACGACGCGCGCCCCGGCTTCATCCAACAACAATCTTCTCCCGCAGCAACGCCCGGACGTTCTCGATCTGTCGTGGGTCCTCAGCACTCACGAAGACGCTTCGAAGCTTTTCCTCGGGAGGTGTCATGGCGACATCCCGGACAAGCAAGCCGTCACCGCGCCACCAGACAACATCCTGGTCGCTGGCCTCGTGCATTATTTCCATGCCAGCGCGCCCAAGCTCATCCAATGACTGCTCAGACTGAACCCTGATGCTTCTCCGATGCCACCGGGGATTCTTCCGCGCGTCCCATGCGAGAGCAGCATGGTCTTCAAGGCATTTGGCCACGCTGGTGTACGCAAGGTCTTCGTCTTCGAAGATAAAGCCATCCTCACGCATTGACAGATTGATTTGCGAAATCAGGAGATTCCCACACGAAACGTGGAACCTTCCCTGGGTGTCCCGCCAACAACTAGGAGCCACGGGCTTCCCCGTGACGTCTCGTTCCCACAATCCAAGATACACAGTCGTCCCGGGTATCCAGTATTCAAGCCCCCCGAAACGAGAATGGAAATCCAGGAACTGAGAGCACTCCGAGACGCCACGCTCGACAAGCCATGCCCTCACCTGCTCAACGTCAAGGATGGGATCGTGCCGCGTGCCCTCCGAAAGAAGGGCGAACACGCGCTCCGAAAGCCCCTGATGGATTGGCGTCATTGGCGCTGCCCCGCCTCCCTGCCCGAGCATGGGCAGGGGAATCCGGAGTCTCAGCTCACTTCCCCACGCGCTGAGCCGCCTCCAGCGTGTTCTTCATCAGCATCGCGATCGTCATCGGCCCCACCCCACCCGGCACCGGCGTGATGAACGACGCGCGCTCCGCCGCGGCGGCGAACTCCACATCCCCCACCAGCTTCCCATCCGCCTTGCGGTTCATCCCCACGTCAATCACCACCGCGCCGGGCTTGATCCACGCGCCCTTCACCAGCTCCGGCACGCCCACCGCCACCACCAGGATGTCCGCCTGCGCCACCTCCGCCGGCAGGTCGCTCTTGCGGTGGCACACCGTCACCGTCGCGTCCTTCTGCAGCAGCATCAGTGCCTGCGGCTTGCCCACGATGTTGCTGCGGCCCACCACCACCGCGCGCTTGCCGGCCGGATTGCACCCGACCTCTTCCAACAGCCGCATCACGCCATAGGGCGTGCACGCCCGCGTCGCCGGCCTGCCCAGGAGCAGATTGCCCGCGTTCATCGGGTGGAAGCCGTCCGCGTCCTTCTCCGGCTTCACCGCCGCGATGATGGCGTCCGCGTCGATGTGCTTGGGCAACGGTAGCTGCACCAGGATGCCGTGCACCGCCGGATCCTCGTTCAGCTGGTGCACCAACGCCAGGAGCGCGTCCTGGGTGATGGTCTCGTCCGGGTGGTGCTCCCAGGAGTTGAAGCCCACCTCCTCGGCGGCCTTCTTCTTCCCCGTCACATAAATCTTGGACGCCGGGTCCTCACCCACGCGCACCACGGCGAGCCCCGGGGTGATGCCGCGCTCGGCCTTCAGGCGCGTCACCTCCTCCTTGATCTCCGCCCGCACGCGCGCCGCCACTGCCTTGCCGTCAATCAACTGAGCCGTCATGCGACCCACCTTATGCAAGACTGGCCCGGCACAAGGGAGCGAAGCGAAGGCATGGGCGCGGGAAAAGTTCTCGGGGCGATGTTGGGTCTCATGGCCGGCCTCCTCATTGGCGGGCCCTGGGCCATCGTGCTCGCCCTCATCCTGGGCACCGCCCTGGGCCACTACTTCGACGAACAGCACGGCGCTCCCCCGGACTTCCCTGAAATCTTCAGCGACTTCCCCTCCACCTTCGAGCCGCCTCCCAAGCCGGCCC